>CAYPKB010000184.1:0-3497 GCA_964411185.1 uncultured bacterium | reverse complement strand
GCAAATCTTTTTGGAGCTGCCAGCTTTGAGCTTTTCTATATCTTAGATAGATATTACCCCTACCAACCTTGGATATGGCTAAATGGTATTTTTTCCTCTGATGAGGAAAGAGAAAAGACTCATCTACGATATCCTTATGATATAGGTAAAGGGAGTAGAGATCTTTGGCCTCAAAGAAGAAAAAAATATCTGCTAATACGTTAGTGATATCTTCTTCCTAACTTTTGCAATAGGAAAGTGCGGAGAGTCTCAGTGGCAGCATCTATTTTCGATTGATGAAGTAAAGAGACATGAATTTCCGGAAGAGGGGGAAGCGTTTTCTCCTCTATAGATTGTAAATTTTTAGGAATCATAGTCTTTGGCAAGAGGGTAACGCCCATGCCTGCTTCTACTGCAGCTGTAGTTCCTACATAACTGGGGCTAGTAAAGGTAATTCTCCAAGGAATGTTTTTTCTGTTCAAGGCATCTAAGGCTATCTCTCGAAAAACGCAAGGCTCTGGAGAGAGAACAAGAGGTAGAGAACTTTTCTCATTTAAAAGAGGGAAGTATCCGTGCGAAGAGACCCACTGTAAAGGTTCTGACCATACTTCCACTCCAAAAGGAAAATCTTCGGGTCTACTCATTTTGACCAACACCATATCGAGCTCTTCTCTTTTGAATTTTTCCATCAAATTCAATGTAAGGTCGCATTCACCTCTAAGTGAGATCCTGGGATGAATCTTGGAGAAATCGATTAAAATATCAGAAAGGAACAAGGTGGCAAAATCTTCGGGAAGGCCAATCGAGATTTCCCCTTGTAGCTCCGGTTGGGCAAAACGGTCCATCATTTCCTGATATTGATGAGAGATTTTTTGAGCATAGGCAAAGAAAATCTCTCCATCCTTGGTTAAAGAAATAATTTTACCTCGATGGAAAAGAGGTTTTTTTACCTCTTTTTCTAGCTTGCGGATCTGTTGGGTTAGAGCCGATTGCGTCCTGCCTACTTTGGCTGCAGCTTTAGTAAAACTTTTAGTTGCTACCAAATGCAAGAAACAAGAGAGAGTAAAATGATCCATAAGAAAATCTAATAAGAGTAATAAATATTATTAACTTCTCTAATTTTACAAGCTAAAGATATGATAGTGCAAGTAAAAAGAGAATGGTATGAATGCAACCAGCTTATATTTAATTTTAATTTTATTTCCTTTAGCAGGATATATAGGAAATCTTTTCTTCTTCCGAACAGAGAAAAAAGGAGCCACCTTTTCTTCGGCCATGGTGCTGGCTGGTTGGCTTTTTTCTATGACTTCTTGGCTGGCAGGATTCCCTTTTCTAGAGGGGAAGGTGCACTATGGGTTTGTAGCAGGTCAATTATCTTGGCTAATAGCCTCTTTGGTCTTATTTGTAAGTGGGATAGTGCATGCTTTTTCTTTGCGGTATCTATCCGGAGATCTGCTCTTTAGAAAGCTTTTTTTGCGCCTCTCTTTAGTAACTCTATCTCTTTTATTACTTTCTGCCAGCAACCACTTTCTTCTCCTTTTTTTCTTCTGGATGAGCTCCAACTATCTACTTACTCGTCTTATGATTCATAAAAAAAGTTGGAAGGCAGCTTTTCGTTCCGGAATGGTGGCAGGTAAAAGTTTTCTGATGGAGGGGATCTTTCTAGGGATAGGGCTTTCTCTTATAGGGATGGATAGTTCCTCATTTTTCATAGAAGAGGCTGTAGTGCAACCACACTCCCTTCTTTCTTATTCTGGGATCTTTTTTCTTCTTCTAGCCGCTATGGTCCAATCAGGCATTTGGCCTTTTCATAGGTGGCTTCTCTCATCTTGTAATGCTCCTACTCCTATTTCTGCTTTGATGCATGCAGGTTTGATAAATGGCGGAGGGATATTATTGGTTAGATTTTCTCCTATGCTTATGGAGATGCCTCTATTACTAACTGGGATTACTCTGGCAGGAGGGATCACTCTAATTGTTGGTACCTTATATAAATTAGTGCAAACCGATATCAAAAGGATGCTCGCCTCATCCACCATGGGACAGATGGGGTTTATGATCATGCAGTGCGGGTTGGCCCTTTTCCCTGCAGCTATTGCTCACTTAGTTTGGCATGGTCTATTCAAATCCTTCCTCTTTTTACGAGCAGGGAGTGTGATAGAACAGAGACGATACCCACTGCAAAGAGTCACTCTTTCTACTTTCCTCTGGTCACTGAGTTTTTCTCTGTTAGCAGGTTTTTCCTTTACCTTGGCGCATGGTAAGTGGATACCTACCATGGATACTACACTGATTCTTACCCTTTTTGCCATGATGGCAGCACTACAATCTTCTACATCCATCCTTAGTACCGGAATCACCTTATCGAACATGGCTACAGCCATTTTCTTCTCTTTTTGTGCTGGATATCTCTACGGCTTTACCGTTACTTTTGTAGAGCAGCTACTTTATCCTGCTATAGGTTCCTACTCTCACTCCTTGGACCCTATCCACATCATGTTAGTACTTTTTGTTTTTGCTGTATGGATGGTCTGTAACCTTGCAGCATTTTCCCATTTGGAAAGAAGCCCCTTTTGGAAGAAAGGATATGTCTATCTTTTGAACAGAAGCCAGCCAAAAGAAGAGACCCTGACTACAAGTAGAGAAGAATATCATTGGAATAGGATCTAGATATGAAAAATCAAAATAATAGAATCTCCTGGAATGAACTGCTAGAGAAGGCTGCTGATTGTTTGCCTATCACTTTTCCTTTGCAACATTTCATAGCCTCTAATCCATTGAAAGGGGTGGAAAATCTTTCTTTTTATGATGCGATACCTTACGTGCAAAGTTATCTACAATCTCCGCTTACTGCAAAAGAAAAAAGAGTAAATAGCATCCTTGTGAAATGGCTAGCTAGCTTTTTTGATCAAGGACAGGCAACTCTCACCATGCCGGGAAGAGAAAAAGGTTTTTATCATGCTTGGAGAGAGCTAGCCCCTTACGACCATACGATGAAAATAGAGGGGGAAATTCCCGACACGCCTGAAAAAGCTCTGCAAATGGCTTTCGATCTTTGGAGGATAGATCCTTCAGAATATCTTTCTCTTTGTAGAAAAGAACTATCTAGATTGCCCGGCTGGGCAGGTCTTATACAATGGCAAAACCATTGGTCTGCCAAAGAAGAAGGGTATCCAATCACACTTCTAGATCTACTGGGAGTACGTTGTATGATCCATTTATATACGGGATCTACCCCTTCTGTAGCG
The DNA here is from genome assembly GCA_964411185.1 of uncultured bacterium. GTDB lineage: Bacteria > Chlamydiota > Chlamydiia > Chlamydiales > SM23-39 > CAYPKB01. The sequence goes on along the minus strand of CAYPKB010000184.1, from coordinate 270 downwards.
TTAGGAGAGGTACAAAAGATAGATTTTCATGCTTTACAGGAAAAAGAAAAAATATTTCAAAGTCATCTCCTCTCCTCTCTTCCTAACAAGGTCAAAAAAGAAAATAATATAAAAGAGGCGCAGTTTGTTTTCTGCATCGATGTAAGATCAGAGCCTATCCGCAAACATCTGGAAGAAGAGGGAAATTTTGAGACATTTGGCTTTGCAGGTTTTTTTGGTATTCCCATCTCTTTTGAAAGTTTTCAGGCAGAAAAAAAACTTATCTCTTGT
>CAYPKB010000183.1:0-3519 GCA_964411185.1 uncultured bacterium | reverse complement strand
GAAAAAAGAAAAAGAAATCCTCCGACATAGGGGAGTGAAGAGGGAAGAAAAAGCAGAGAAAGCAACGACCCCATAAAAGGAAGAAAAGCGCCTAAAAAAGCGCCGCTTGCCTGTTTAAGAGGATGTTCCATACTCTCTAAAGGAACTCCCAATTCCTCTTGTAGCATCTCTTGTAAGAGTCTATTCTCATCCGCCATCAGAACAGATATGACATCTTCCAGCAATTTACCAGAAAATCCCTTAGCTCGGTAGAGGGCTGTCAACTCTTCTCTTTCTGTTTCTCTATGATGTTCTATCTCCCATCTCTCTTCCTCTATCAACCTGTGCAGGCGTTCTAAACGATGCCATCCCAACAAAGCAGAACGTGTGGTTTTCCAGATCATCCATCCTAATAAGAAAAGAGGAATGAGAGTAAGAGAAAAGGAAAAAAAGAGAGAAAAAAGCCATAATAAAGAAGCTAAAAGAGCAGAGCTCTTCATAGCATCGCAAAAGGCAAAAAGATGGCCGGAGAGTTCTGCGCCATGCAGCTCTTCCGTAGCTTGCTTTCCTTTCCATAGAGCCTCTTTGATATGTTCTATAGGCTCTTTTCCTTTGAGGTGTAAGTCGCTTCCTTTATCACTCATAGACTCATTTCAATATGTTTGATACAGCTTTGCAGTAAGGCAACCAGTTGCACCATATCGGAAGCGGCGATAAGCTCTCTTGCTGCATGCATACCCAAAAGAGGTATGCCAAGATCTAGAGTGGCCATATTCATCAAGGCAGAAAAAGTGGGGCCAATGGTGGATCCTGTAGGGATGTCATTTCTGCCGCAAAAACTTTGCAGGGGAAGGTTATCTTTCTCCGCACAGCTACGGATCCATGCTTCCAGCCAAGGAGAAGATATATATTTTTGGTTCGCATGGTATTTAATAGTGACCCCTTTTCCAATGTGTGGGGAAAACTTAGTGTCATATTTTTCCTCATGCCCTTCCTGGAATCCTAGCACTACATCAAGGGAAAGAGCATAGGAGCGGTTTTTAAAAAGATAAAATTCTTCTTCTGAAAATTGATAATGAGAGGTGAGCCTTCGAAGTGTCTCATAGAAGAAGAAAGAACCTGCCCCCAGATTAGTATTGGAGCCTATCTCTTCGTGATCATAAAAGACAGAGAGTAACATAGTATCCTCTAAAGGAACTGCTTCTTGCATAGCAATAAGAGAGGCATAGGCAGACGAGAGATTGTCTAAACGCTTTGAGGCAATCATCGATCGGTCTAGTCCCACATAGGATGGTCCCTGTGCAGGAACTAAAAAAAGATCATAGGAGAGAATTTTCCCTTTGGGAAAAAGCGATTTTAAATGGTCGATCAACATTGATTTTTTCAAAGAGATCTTGGGACGCAGATGCTCTTGCTTGTTGATATGAAAGCCTTTGTTGTGGATCTCTCGATCCAAATGGATAGCTAAGGGAGGGCATACCAGGGGGAATTGATCAAGCTCTACTAACTGAGCTTCTATCTTTCCTTCTTGCTCAACTACTACCTGTCCGCATAGCACAAGGTCTATCCCCAAAAATGTATAAAGAAGGGGAGAACCGTAGATATCTAGAAAAAAACCTGTATCGTCAATTTTTGGTTTGAGTTTCAACATGGGACTATCGATATGGGAAGCAAAAATCAGCGCTTTTTTCGCTCTTTTTTTCGGAAGAATAAAAGCAGTAAGAGCACTACCCTCCTTCACAATGAACCCTTTTTCTTTTTCTATCTTCCAAGGTTCTTTATCAGAAAAAGAAGCAAAGCCTTTTTCTGACAATCTTTTAGCCAAAGATTGTGCAGCATGAAAGGCTGTGGGACTCTCTTGTAAAAAGGGTAAAAAGGGATCTATTTTCATCTTACGTTGCTAAGGTTTGAATTTCATTTTCTAAATATCGATGTAACACTTGAGGAATTTCCACGGAACCATCTTCTTTCTGGAAGTTTTCTAAAATGGCTACCATCACTCTAGAAGTAGCAAGACCAGAGCCATTCAAAGTATGAAGGTATTGCGGTTTCTCCTGTTTCTTTCGGAAGCGGATGTGAGAACGTCTCGCTTGAAAGTCTGTGCAATTAGAAACGGAAGATACTTCATAATATCTATCTTGTCCGGGCAGAAAGACTTCAATATCTACTGTTTTGGCAGAAGCAAAAGAAGAATCTCCGGAGACCAGAAGCATAGATCGATAATGAAGGCCTAGCCCTTCTAATATCTGTTCTGCGCACTTTTGCATATATTCGAACATCTCTTCACTTTGTTCAGGAGTGGATAGAGCAAACATCTCTACTTTATGAAATTGGTGCATGCGGATCAAACCTCTTTCTTGCGTGCCTGCGGCTCCCGCTTCTCTACGAAAGCAGGGAGTAAAAGCCATATATTTCAGAGGGAGTTCTTCCTCTGGAATAATTTCATCCATATGCATTCCATTCAAAGGAACCTCTGATGTAGGAATAAGATAGAGAGAGTAATCTTCATCTTTGACTTGGAAGAGTTGAGAAGAAAACTTGGGAAGTTGGGCTGAGCCGAACATCGCTTCAGGGCGGACCAACAAAGGAGGCATAGTGAAAGAAAAGCCATTATTTTTCTGCACATCGATCATATACTGGATCAAAGCCCATTCTAATCTTGCTCCCATATCGGTATACATGGGCCAATTACTACCTGTTATTTTTGCAGATTTTTTGAAATCGAATAGGGAAAGTTTTTCTCCGATTTCCAGATGATTTTTAAAGGGAAAAGAAAAGACTCTTCTTTCTCCCCATTCTTTTATGCAGACATTATTTTTGGGGTCTAAATCAAGAGGAACTCCTTCCATAGGTATATTGGGAAGATGAGATAAGAGATCAAAAAGAATATTTTCTTTTTCAGAATAGATAGCGTCCAAATCTTCCAATCTCTCTTTTATCTTAGAGACTTCATCCATAAGAGAGTCAGCATTTTCTTTATTTCTCTTTTTTTGTCCGATCTCTTCAGAGAGCTTATTTCTTTTTGCTTTCCATTCATCAGTTTCATTTTTTAGAGCGCGTATCTCTTCGTCTAATCGCAAAATAGGATCCAGATCTACATCTTCTTGTTTTGCACGAAGCAAAGCTTCATATTTTTTAGGATCTGTTCTTAGGGCTTTTATATCTAACATCTTCGAACTCCAATTGACCCTGTACTATAACATCCTCTCCCTCATTCTTCCAATCAGCTTTTTCTAAAAAAGAGGAGAAAAAATTTTTCTTTCATCTATTTCTTTTTTTGAATGAAATGAAATCAAGTCTTTGACGGGCAAACGATCTATCTGGTAATATTACCTATCTATGAAAAAAACTGCCCAATGCCCCCTTATTTTACGCTATCACCGTCTGATGGATGCCTTCGCTAAATCGGATGATGAAAGAGATTTTTATATGAGCCTTGTAGAAGGCTTTCTTGTCTATGTAGATTTGGACAAGACGGAAGAAGAATTAGAACTTTTACAAAAAGAACTTGATGCTCATCCAAAGGAATATGCCCTTCTG
>CAYPKB010000182.1:0-3530 GCA_964411185.1 uncultured bacterium | reverse complement strand
TAGTAGGTCTATCTGGGGGTGTTGACTCTGCCGTCTCTGCCTATTTGTTACAAAAGCAGGGATATAAGGTAATTGCCCTTTTCATGAAAAATTGGGAAGACGATGGAACATGTCCTGCAGAAAAAGATTATCAAGATGTAGTCTCTATTTGTGAAAAACTACAAATCCCCTTTTACACGGTAAACTTTACAGAAGAATACCATCAGAGAGTGTTTTTACCCTTTTTGGAAGAATGTAAAAAGGGTAACACGCCCAACCCTGATATCCTCTGCAACTCGGAAATCAAATTCGATCTCTTTTATGCAAAAGCAAAAAAACTGGGTGATATGGTAGCAACAGGTCATTATTGCAGATCGGAAAATGGAATGTTGCTAAAAGGAGTAGACTCCAGTAAAGATCAAAGTTATTTTCTGCATGCAATATCTAAAGATGTGCTGCCTAATGTCCTTTTTCCTTTGGGAAATTTACATAAAAGCGAAGTGCGATCTATTGCAAAAGAGATAGATCTTCCCGTCTCTACAAAAAAAGATAGCACTGGAATCTGCTTCATTGGAAAACGTAATTTCAAAGAATTTGTAGGCTCCTATTTAGGCTTTACCCCTGGCGAAATCCGAGCATTTCCCTCACAAAAAAAAGTAGGTACTCACGATGGACTCAGCTTTTATACCATTGGACAGAGAAAAGGTCTTATGATTGGCGGAGAGGGAGATGCTTGGTATGTAGCTGGCAAAGAGACTCAGAATAATGTTTTATGGGTAGTACAAGGAGAAAACCATCCTGCCCTCTACTCCTCTATTTTAGAATGCGAAAATATTGGATGGCTAATAGATACTCCCTCCTTTCCCCTCTCTTGTAAAGCAAAAATACGATATCGAATGGAAGATCAAGATTGTTTTGTATTAAAAGAGGAAGGAAAATATAGGGTGATTTTTTCTGCACCGCAGAGAGCCGTAACTGTAGGGCAATCCGTGGTCTTCTACCAAGAGGATCTTTGCATGGGTGGCGGAGTTATCAAAGCCTCTTTAGACTCCCCTATTAGACAGCTGCAAAGAGCTTAGACAATAGAGCTTTTCCGCGGAAGGCTCTCAGTTTTTTCTTTTCCAACATGTAACTTTCTTTTATCTGGATACAATCGAAAATTCCGTGAAGACAATCTTCCGCTACAATAATGAAGTCTACTTCTTGCAACGAGGAGAGTAGCTCCAACATATTCTCATTGGGCAGATCATCCGTGATATATATAATGAGCTGTCCCTGCCTTTCTTTAAAGAACGAATGGCCTGAAATAATTCTACTGTGAATCCATCTTTACTATGGATAGCAAGTAAGGAAAATGGATGCTCTTGCAAAACATGTTGCAAAGCAAAGAGATGGCTCTCATCGAATATCTTACTACTTGAGTCCACTTCTAACAGTCTACCTGCTAGTTGCGAAAGTGAGATTTGGGCACACCCTACTTTTTCGATAGCGATTCCAGCTGCAACATTGGCAAGCATGGCTCCATGCTGGATCTTTAGTCCGTTAGCAAGAGACAAGCACAAGATTGCCAAAACAGTATCACCTGCTCCGGTAACATCTTTGACTTCCTTCACTTTTACTGGGAAATCTTCTTGTCTACCGGATTGATCAAAAAGAGATATGCCCTCTTGGGATCTCGTAATCAAGATATAATTCGCATTGGTTTGATGCAATAAATTTTTAGCCACATCCTTCAAGCTATCTGTAGGAAGAGCCTTCGATGCTAAATAGGCTTCTTTAGCATTCGGCTTAACGATGGTTGCATGTTTATACTTAGTGAAATCTTCTCCCTTCGGATCAACGATAACTGGGATATTTTTTTCTTTGGCTTTTTCCAAAACAAACGAGAGTAATGAAGGAGTCAGAAAACCTTTGTTGTAATCCGATATGGCAATAATTTGGCACTTATCCATAAAGGTAAGTAGCGAATGAGTCAAAGTAGCCTCTGTTTCTGGATCTAACGGGATGGCAGACTCTTGATCTACTCGTAAAACCTGCTGATAACTGGCAATCAATCGATTTTTTATAGGGGTGACATATCCGGGCTGATGGACAAAACAGCTTACATCGATCCCTTTTTGCTCAAGCTCCCTTGTTAAATCTTCTCCGGCTTGATCCATTCCCCTTCTGCCTACAGCAAAAACTTTTGCTCCCAGACTGCTTAAATTTAAACAGACATTCCCTGCACCTCCCGGATGAGAAAAAATGGATTGGACATGCATTACAGATACCGGTGCTTCCGGTGAAATTCTTTCGATGGATCCATTGGTATAGGTATCCAACATAAAATCTCCCAAAACCATCACGGAAAAGGGAGCTAAATGGTTAAAAATTCTACTTAAATTACCATCTTGCATTGGGCAATATATATTGGTTCACATACTCATCAACAGCTTCATCTATAGAAATCATTGTGGGTCTCTTCTCTTTTTCATAGAGAGAGAAATATTTATCCATATTCGCACAGGTATAGTTCTGGTAGTGCTCAGACAACTCTTTTGGCATTTCGATATATTGGATATTGACAGGTTTGTTCAACGCTTTAAAAAGAGCTGTTGCAATCTCATTCCAGGTAACAGGTTCTCCCCTTCCTATATTAAATATACCTGAAACATCTTTAAACGATTTTTCTAAAAGGTCACAAGTCATTTTTACAGTATCTTTCGCATAAATGAAATCTCTTAACTGTTCTCCATCTTTATATTTCTTTGGATCATTCGATTTGTAAAGATAGACTACACCTTCATTCAACACTTTCTCTGTCATCTTTAAAATCATGGAGGCCATATGACCTTTATGATATTCATTAGGACCGAAAACATTGAAATATTTCAATCCTACTACTTTGTCTAATACCTTTTCTCTATATAACCAAAGATCGAACATCTGTTTGGAATAGCCATACATATTGAGAGGTTCTAAAGTAGGAATAAGGGCTGGATCATCTGTAAACCCAAGTTTTCCATCTCCATAGGTTGCTGCAGAAGATGCATAGATGAATCTATGTTCATTTTTCAATGCATACTCAGCAAGTCGAACAGAAAAACGGTAATTATTTTCTACTAGGTAGTCGCCATTTTTCTCTAGCGTGTCACTACAAGCCCCTAAATGGATAAACGCCTCAATTTGACTTTCTTTTCCCTGCAGCCATTCGAAAATGTCATGACGAGAGATCAAATCGGCATACTGCTTACCCACTAAGTTCTTCCATTTAATCGACTGTTTGAAATCATCTACCAATATGAGATTAGAAAGACCTCTGTCGTTCAAATATCTGACAACACCGCTCCCAATGAATCCGGCAGCTCCAGTAATAACGATGAACTGATCATCAAAGATTTGCTCTTGCTTCATTTTTTTCTCCTGCAAAAGATCAGCATACAGAAAGAGAGAAAAAAGCTCGAATGGTTTACTTCACATATATCCTTCGGAGTCTTTGTAGTCTAATTCGCGAAGCAGTCCAAGATGCAAACTGAATGAAAAGAAAAACTTGAGAAAATAAAAAAACCACA
>CAYPKB010000181.1:0-3553 GCA_964411185.1 uncultured bacterium | reverse complement strand
GAAGAGTTTTCCATTTTATTTTTTATTTCATCGAAATATAAGTTCTTTTCTTGTCTCATTTTTATCCTGCCAATACCGCATTAACATCTAATTTTAAGCCAGGCCCCATAGTTGTAGTGAGGACCACAGAATGAACATATACACCTTTTGCTGTAGCAGGCTTTGCTTTTTGAACTGCTTTGGCTAGCGCAGCTATATTTTCTTCCAGATGAGCAACATCATGCGATAATTTTCCCACCATGTTATTAATTACGCCACTTTTGTCAGCCTTAAATTCAATTTTACCAGCTTTCACTTCTTTTACTGCATTAGCTACATCGTTAGTAACTGTCCCTGCTTTAGGCGTTGGCATAAGTCCTCGAGGTCCTAGCACTTTACCTAACTTACCAACTTCTCGCATCATTTCAGGAGTAGCAACTACAGCGTCAAACTCTGTCCATCCACTCTTTACTTTTTCAAGGAGTTCTTCTGATCCTGCGTGATCAGCACCCGCATCGAGAGCCTCTTGTACTTTTTCACCTTTTGCAAACACCACCACTCGAACTTCTTTTCCTGTTCCATGAGGAAGAGAAACAGTTCCTCTTACTTGTTGGTCCGACTTTTTTGTATCCACTCCAGTACGAAAAGAGATATCTACCGATTCATCGAATTTAACCTTGGAACATTCCTTCAACAATTGGATAGCATCAGAAACAGAATGTTGTTTTTGCTCTCCAACTAACTTATCAATTGTTTGTAGTCTTTTTGATTTTTTTGGCATTTCTTTCCCCTTATCCTTCTACGTCGACGCCCATAGAGCGAGCTGTTCCACGAACCATTTGTTCAGCTGCATCAAGTGAACCGATTCTCATATCTTCTTGCTTCTTTTTTGCTATAGCTGTTACTTGATCCTTTGCAAGCTTACCGACTTTATCTCGATTAGGCACCCCAGATCCTGATTGAATACCAAGTTCTTTAAGAATCATTTGTGCAACTGGGGGCTGCTTTGTTATGAAAGTAAACGTTCTGTCTTCATAGACTGTTATAACCACTGGAAGAATCTCTCCAGCTTGATTTTGAGTCTTCGCATTGAACTCTTTGCAGAATCCCATGATATTTACGCCTGCAGCACCTAGAGCAGGTCCAATAGGCGGTGCTGGATTTGCTTTTCCTGCTGGAATCTGAAGTTTGATTACTTTACTTACTTTTTTCTTAGCCATTTTTATCCTTCTTCCGCTTCACTAGTTACTTGTTCAACCTGCCAAAATTCTAAGTCATCTACTTGGGTATCTCTTCCGAATATAGAGACAAGCACACTGAGTCTACCTTTGTCATGGAAGACATCGGTAACGGTTCCTACAAAATTCACGAAAACACCATCAGTGATTTTTACTTTATCACCTACTTCGAACTTATGCTTGTGAACAACTTCCTTCTTTTTCTCTTCTAGATCTTTTAAAATGTCTTCAACTTCTCTATCCGATAAGGGTTGAGGTGACTCTCCCCCTAAAAAATCTAAAACACCAGGTGTATGACGGACATATGTCCAAGTGTCATCTGTAAGCTGCATTTTCACCAATAGGTAACCAGGCCAAAGTTTTTTTTCTGTAACCTTCTGCTCTCCATGCTTCACTTCTGAGATATTTTGCGTTGGCATGAAGATTTCACTTACATATTCCAGAAGTCCTTTTGCTTCTCGATTTTCTTCGAGGGTCTTCTTTACCTTTCTCTCTTGTCCTGAAACAACTTGGATTACATACCATTTATGTTCCTGCATTTTACCCTCCAATCCACTTCATTACTATGGAAAGACCGTCTAACGCTCCCTTAATCACTAGATCGGAAAAGTAAATAGCTATTCCAAAAACAAAAGTAGAAACAACAACCACTTTGGTCGAGACCAGAAGTTCTTTTTTCGAAGTCCAACTGACTTTTTTCAGCTCTTGCTGAACGCCTCGAAAAAATGATTCTTTCTTTTTACCTGATTTCTTTTGAGCCAATGTTACCGTCATACCTATCTCCACCAACGAGTGCGGAGGGATTCGAACCCCCGACCGGCGACTTTGGAGATCGCTGCTCTACCAACTGAGCTACACACCCTATCCTTTAATTGTTATTCCAAGATTTCAGAAACTGTTCCCGCTCCGATAGTCTTACCACCTTCTCGGATCGCAAATCTCATTCCTTTTTCCATGGCTACTGGAGTGATAAGTTCTGCAGTAATTTCTACATTATCACCTGGCATAACCATTTCTGTTCCTTCTGCTAACGTAACAGTTCCTGTAACGTCAGTTGTTCTTACGTAGAACTGAGGTCTGTAACCATTAAAGAAAGGCTTATGTCGTCCACCTTCTTCTTTTTTCAAGATATAAACAGCACCCTTAAACTTCTTATGAGCTTTACATGTTCCAGGAGCAGCTAACACCATTCCTCTTTCCACATCATTCTTTTCGATTCCTCTAAGAAGGACACCAACGTTCTCCCCAGCTCTAGCTTCATCAAGAAGTTTATTGAACATTTCAAGACCAGTAGCAACTGTATCTCTCTTGTCGCGAAGACCGATGATTTCAATCTTGTCGTTGATCTTAATTACACCACGCTCAACTCTTCCAGTTACCACGGTTCCTCTACCTGAGATAGAAAAGACATCCTCAATTGGCATAAGGAATGGTTTGTCGACTTCTCTAGTTGGAAGTGGAATCTTCTCATCAACTGTTTTAATTAATTCTTTAATGCTCTCTACATACTTGGCATCACCTTCAAGAGCCTTCAAAGCAGATCCTCTAACGATAGGCACATCTTTGTATCCTTTTTCTTCCAAAAGCTCAGTCAACTCCATTTCTACTAAGTCAACAAGCTCTTCATCACCCTCACCAATTTGGTCCATTTTATTAAGAAAAACAACGATAGAAGGCACTCCTACCTGGCGCGCAAGTAGAATATGCTCTTTTGTCTGAGGCATAGGTCCATCAGGAGCAGAAACTACAAGTATAGCACCATCCATTTGAGCCGCACCTGTAATCATGTTTTTTACATAGTCAGCGTGTCCAGGACAGTCAACGTGTGCGTAGTGTCTGTTTGGAGTTTGGTACTCAACGTGCGAGGAGTTAATGGTAATTCCACGTGATTTCTCTTCAGGAGAATTATCGATAGAAGCGTAATCTCTAAATGAAGCTCCGCCTTCCTCTGCCAATGTTTTTGTAATTGCTGCTGTTAATGTTGTTTTTCCGTGATCGACGTGACCGATAGTCCCAATATTTATGTGGGGCTTGGTCCTTTCAAATGTTTCTTTAGCCATTTTTAAATATCCTCCATCAAACTTTTTTTTGCCCAGAATAGGAATTGAACCTACGACCGCTTGCTTACCATGCAAGTGCTCTACCACTGAGCTATCTGGGCCCTTTTGGCTTTGTTACATAAACTCTTCTAAAAGGGAGAGAGTTTAACTATGTAAACAAATTAAATCAATGCGCTCGTAGATTCCTTTACTATTTTTGTCGATAAATTATTCTTGCTTTGCTCAAATCATAGGGAGAAAGCTCAACTGTTACTCGATCCCCCACGTACACCCGAA
>CAYPKB010000180.1:0-3555 GCA_964411185.1 uncultured bacterium | reverse complement strand
TTTGATCTAAATCTCTGGAAAATCTCATCGTTTTGGAATTAGGCTACAAAGCCTCTGAATTTCAGAACACTGCTTGCGATTGTATTTCTATATCACATCTTTTTATATTAAAAATTTAATTTATTTTTACCTGAAAAGTAAAATAAATTTTTGCTTAATATGTAATTAAAACCGCATGTTCAGTATAATTTTATTAAAAACACCAAAACCAGGTGAAAATAATGACATCAGTAAATACCACTACTCTCTTTCACAAAAATTCTTTACCAGTCCTCAAAGATGAAAGAAATAGAGAAAATAGAACAAGAAGTGGATTTTATGAGGAAAACTTCCTTCCTACTCTGAGAGAATTCATGACTGCAGACTCTGTTACAACTCTCGATAAATTAGTACACATGTCAAAGCGAAGAAATTGGAGAGGATTCTCTGCAAGTGAGCAATACACACCTGAAGAGATGAAACTGTTTTTCCATGCGAAATTATCTCCAAGAATTGTAGTTGTAGATACCAGAGAAGAAACTCATTTTTACATAGGAAAAATGCCTGTATATGTGAGGAATAAAAAAAATAATGTGAATCAAGGCAAATCTACAGAACAAATTCTGGAAGAAGAAAAAAATCTTATTGAAAAATTCCAGCAAGCATCTCTGGCAACAGTGAATATCTATAAAAAAGTAAATGGCAAAAGGCCTCAAGTTGAAATTGCGGTAGAGGATGCCTATACTGAAAAAACCTTAGTAGAAAAGTTAGGTGGGAAATATCAAAGAATTCCAGTAACAGATCATGGTTTTTTTTCAGGAGAACAAATAGATCAAATTATCAAAATATTCGATGAATCGAAAAAAAATCCTTCATGGGTACTTTTTCATTGCGGAGGTGGACATGGAAGATCTGCCAAAGCTCTTGGGTTATATGCAATTTTACATTGGGCAAAATACCAACCATTGGAAGAGATATTTTTTCGCTTAGAATCAAGAAAAAATGATAAATTGATCAAACCTGGAAAAGCAATAAAACCAGGTACCGATCCTCACTTTTGGTCCAGCTTTCATATATTTGCTCGTTTGAGAATAGAAGGAATGAAGTGGACTGATTGGCTATATTCTAATAGCAAAAAGGATCTTTCACTAGAACTAAGAACTATAATTCTTTCTCAACACAAAGCCGATAGACAGGACTATCTTTAAACAAGACTTCACTATGTAGAAAATCCATACAATGGTTCAATTGTAGGGCTTAAAGAAACTCATTGTAACAGAAATAAGAAAAGAAAATCTCCATCTCCTACTTCTTAAAATCATCAACGTGGTAGATCAACGGTTCCAGGAATATTGCCAATGCACAAAATCATTGTAGGCATCTAAAATACAGACACGCTTACCATTTTGTTCACAAAATGAGGAAATGTACTTATATTGAAAAATGCCATTGGGAAGTAAAGAATCAGAAAGTTGTGATTGAGCTACCATAAACCGGTAAATATCATCACTAATGATCTCATCCATCATTGCAACAAAACTTTCCGGAAGAGGCCGCTTATAATAGAAATTGAACTCGGGACCAATATAGCTGCCTGATGGAAAATAGACTCCAAAAGTCTCATAATTATTATTCACTCCAAAACTACCTGGTGTAAAAACAGCTCCATTGATCGTCTCTCCTGATGCCGTATTTAGGCTGGGAAGGGCAGTATAAATGCGAAGTTCTCCAGAAGTAGAAATGGTACTACCTCCAGAAATGGTAAAACCGCCTGTCCCAATCTGAGGTATTACAGGAAAATCATTGTCTACAACGATGAAAATGTTACCTCCAGATCCTGTGGAGAGAGAAGCAAGACCTAACCCTGGTTCGGTGATAGCAAAACTTTCCCCGGCAGTCATAGTAATAGCACCGCCTGATGCAGATACAACAGTATCATCACCAATGCCGGTACCACCAGTTATATTAATATCTGTACCTGCCGTAAAATTGATATTTCCTGTTCCCGTTGCGGAGATAGTAGTGTCAGCACCTCCTCCCGAACTACCGGTTATATCAATATCTCCTCCGGCTGTGATAGTAACATTACCTGTGCCTGTAGTCTCCGTAATCGATCTGTTGAAAATAGATACATTTCTGGGTGTCGTTATATTCACATTATTTCCAGCAGATACCGTTGCGAAATTACTTCCATAATCCAAGCGATTAGAGGTTAACGTTACAGAACCATTGGTGCTTTGTATCGTTACGAATGTCAAAAGAATAGATTCAGCTTCAGATCCGGATGAAGTACCTTCAATGGTGATATTTCCATTGGTGGAATTTATCGTGGCAGAGCCAAATAGATTATGCCCTAGATTGTCTCCTTGAGCGGTATTATCTATAAAAATGTCCCCGTTGACAGTAGTGACAAACCCACCTTGAGGGTTTATTCCAAAACTGTTGGTGCCACTGCCAGATATTAGATTCATGGTAATTGTTCCATCACCATCTGTTTCAATAGTTGAATTGGGCATCGAAATCGCTTGGGAATTATTGCCAGTACCTGTCACTTCGCAATTGAACACAAAGCTCGTTCCATTAGTTCCGGTAATGCTGCTCCCTGTCGTTAGACTTATGGGTCTCGCTTCATTTCCTGTCCCTCCTGAGGTGCAATCGAAAGTAGCAAGTGTTGCATTATCAATAGTGAGAGTGACCCCATCAATAATTAATCCATGCTTGTTAACACCAGCACCACCCGTTACTGTCCCGGTCATAGTTACATTCCCGCCATTCAAGTTCAAATCGACGTTACCGTCTATCTCGAAACCATACGTATCATCACCATTACCTGTAGCATTACCAGTAAAAATCATATTTCCTGAACCTGTGCAGGTAAAAGTCCCAGTCTGAAATAAAATTCCCGCTGCTGGAGCTGCAACATTAGCATTCGTTTTGATTCCAGTGAACTCAATATTCCCGTTTTCTGTGGTAAAGCTAGGAGCTGGTCCACCTCCTAAAATGAAGATCCCATTGTTTCCATCGTTTACAGATTGACTTCCAATAATGTTGATGCTGCCTGATCCGCTTGTTGAGAAAATAGTTGTATTTCCAATAAGAACGCCTGGTAACAGTCCACCAGTACTATCTCGTACCCCGGTAATGACGATGTTTCCTCCATTAGCATTTATAGTGGCTCCAGAAAGAATTTCCGTTCCGCCGCTTTCAGTCGAATTCCCATTGGGATCCCAAACCACGGAAATATTTCCCCCTGTTGTAGAAAGGTCATTCAATATAACTAGAGGCGCTCCTACTAGCCCCGTACCCCCCGGATCATTTGTTGTAATATCTATATCTCCTGCTCCTAGACTGATGGAAGAAGTATCTGTCATCCCAAAACCTGCACCGGCTTGCAATGTTAAAGTAGCAGGTTCCGTCACAGCAATAGCGGTTCCAGCATCCATTCCCATTGAGAGATTCGCTTGTAAGGTGAGATCGGTTCCTACACCTGCTCCTGGCGAGTTCATAAAATTGCTAATATCAGTATCATTTAGAGTAAGACTTGCAGGAGCATCACCAAAACTATAGTCCATAACT
>CAYPKB010000179.1:0-3561 GCA_964411185.1 uncultured bacterium | reverse complement strand
TATCTCTTCTATGAAGAGAATTTTCTCTGCGAGATCTCCAAATTCAACATTAGATAATCGATCAATGAAACGCCAAGAACTAATAACAGTCTTTACCTTAGCAAGATCCGCTGTTTCATTTAGATGTTTTTTTCCTAGTGTCCAATTGAGCATCACAGGCACTTTTCCCGCCATCATCACAGCAAGAATGACTAGATATGCCCCAACAGAAGCAGGAAGAAGGACTCCAATATGAGTTCCTTTCTTTTTTTTCATTTGATCTGAAAGCGCTAATACCGCTATCAAAGACTTTTTGTAACTCAATACTCCTACCATATCATCCGCGCAACAGCTCTTAGTCGACATGATTTTACAGCTCTTTAGATAAGCTTCGATTATGGTTTTACCTGTCGGAGGAAAAGAACCTGGCCGATTCTCCTCTACTGGCCAAGAGTATTTTTTTTTCTCATCATCCTCATCTTCTTTAATCAATCCCGCGGCTGCATCATACAAATCTTCTACTGTGTCGATATGTTCAGGACGAGTCGACTTCACATTGAATTTATGAGATAAAAAGGTAATGAGATTGGCTAAATCTAAAGAATCCAAACCCAAATCTAAAGCAAGACTCATTTGAGGTTCGATTTCTTCAGCAAAGATATGACATAAAGCTTCTAACTCTCTATTGATGGTCTCTTTTTTATCTTGACTGAGGGTAGATTCTCCTTTTGCAATTTTTTTCTTTTTTGGCCTTGATACCTTCGGTAGGTCTTTATAATAAAAACAGTAAGATACCAGATTAATAGGTTCTATTTCTTCTATTTTTCCTTGCTTGTTTGGATATTGATTGTACCAGTTTTCCAAGTAACGATTGAGCTCAATCTTACTGCCATTGAAAGGAAAATTGGGTGGGTTGGCTTCCATTTCAATGAGAACTTTTCTTCTAGGCATAAAAAAGAAAAAATTCTTGCAAAAATCCCATATTCCCTTCAGTACGATCTTTTTTGCTTCGGGCGGTTTATGAGTGAGTGCTCTGGAAAATTTACTTCCCCAAAGACCTGTAGTTCGTATGAGAACTACGTTTGCATTGGGACAGCTTTCCAAAATGGTGTGAGTAGAAGAGGCTCCTCCTACTACTTCCTTACCTGACTCTTTCAACCGACCCGAGGGATATAGAAGAAAAGTTTCCTTTTTTGCGAGTCCTTTGATTATGGTCTGTAGGGAGTTTTCTGCTTGTTTTAGTTTGATTTCATTGATGGATGCCTCAAAATTAGGAATAGGAAGAGCTCTCACAAGTCTCATTATAGGTGCTAATACAGGCGATCTAAATACATATTCAATGACAAGAGGCCTCATCCGATAGGTTGGCCACAAATACAACATTACCAGAATTGGATCCATATGAGCAGGGTGGTTGGGCATGAAAAGAGTACCCTCTTTGGAGTCTAAACTCTCTTTCAAAAGATCCATTCCTCTTACTTCCACGCGATAACGTAGAGATAGGAGCAACCTGCAGAAAAAAGAAATACACTTAAAGAACATATGCTAGGAATCATTTTCAGCAGGAGAGAGATTTTTTACCACCCTTTTCTAACTATTTCTTTTTTAATTGTTTAATGAAAAACAAATCCCTCTGTTTAGTTTTTTTAATTGATTTTTCTTCTAATTTATGAAATAATTAACTAAGGAGAACCTTATAAATAATAGGTAAAACAATGAAAATAGGTGATAGTAATAAAATTCCCTCCTTTAACGCCACCTTCAATGAGTTAAGAAGACAACGAAATAGACTGCGCTGTAAAATGCGCAAAGAAGGTTATGAAGTGGAAAATGCACCTCATTCTGCTCAATTGGAAAAAATTACAAAGGTTGCACTTGGTAACATTTCGAAAAATTGATGCTTTTCAAAAATTTCCTATTGAGGTATGGCTGGATCAGAGATAACCAAAGGATACATTATGACCAATCCTATTCCACCAGCCGGATCAAGAGGAGTTCCACCTTCTCATCATCTTCCACCTGACGCTTCCAAAGAACTTACCGATTGTGTAACAAAGACTCTACAGGCAACTAGCAAGGGAATGTTATCTCATATCACAGAAACTTATTTCGATATGGAACGATCAGATCAAATAGGTTTTTCTACCAAAAGATCATTTCATACAAGTGATGGCCCCAACCTATCTAAACTTCTACAAAAACCTTCTCCTTAATTGAAAATTTAAAAAATTTTTACTTTTTCTTCTTGAATTCCCTGGTTTTTGGTATAACTTTCGATCAAAAAAAGGTTATACCCATGTCAGTTGAAAATGCGAATCCTATCACCCCTGTCTTACCTGTAGTACAAAAAGAAAAAGAATCTTGCTTCTCTTCGATCACGCAAAAGGTGCAAAATCTTTGGGATACTTTCCGAGATTTTTTTCTAGCCTTTGTTCATTCCCTTCTACATTGTTCCAACTACTTCTCTTATCCCTTTCTATCTGAAAGTGCATTGCTAGAAAAAATGGGCCCCCTAGATCCCACATTAGAAGATATCAAAACACTTTTGCACGGATCTTGGGCCACCAAATACCTTCTTTGTAAACAAATTTCCTATTTGGATAGTAAGGCTCGCAACAAATACCTCCTTACTCTTCTGCAGATTTGCAATCGACACCAACCGGAAGATTTTTCTGCTTTGGCTTCTTTCATTTCTCATAGATATTCTGAGCTTCTTCCAGCAAGTATTTATGATGTCTATCAGTTTTTGATAGGGAATAATAATGCCAAGGAATTGATCTCTTTATTTTTTGCTTTAGATAAAATTGCAGTATTAGACAATGATCATAAATTATGCCACGTGAAAGAAATCACCCTTTTACTCCCTTATCTTCCACCTTCAAAACAAATGATGTGTCACATTTTACATTCTTCTGCATTTCAAAATTCTCTAGACTCCTCTTTTTCTTTCGCTTGGTTCCTTCTGGAAGTGAGAAGAGCTTGGGGAGAAGATGGTGTAGTATTATTAGTGCAAGAGATGGGGAATGTAGACTTCTATCAACAAAAAAGAATCAGAGATCAAATATTGTCTCCAAAAGAGACTCTAGATAGTAAAGAATCCCAAAGTTATCCCTTTCCTCAGGTGTGGACATACCTTAGCACTCTTTCTTCTAAAGAAATAGCCGATGAAATTTCTGATATTTCGCGATTCGATGTCTATGCAGAGACTCTATATAATCTCTTTTGCTTTTGTATCGAAATGAACCAACCTCTTCCCGACCATATTCAGCAGTTTTTTGAAACTGCATTCAACTCCGCACCCTATACTCTGGTCCAAAGTAGGTGGCAGAGGTTATTTACTATTCTCTTCTTTTCTGCTGAAGAACCTGAACAAGAAAAAATAGAAGCATTTTTCCATTATCTTGATGATTTTCAGTTTAGAATTCCTAATAGATTCACGGAAGAATTACAACAACAGATGCTATACTTTCCTTTCTTACGTTATCCTTTGATAAACAGAATTCCGCATTTTTCAAGAGAGGATTTTACTAATCGAGTCATAGCCCTTTTTACTACTTTCAAAAGGTCTTCCTTCGGGCTACA
>CAYPKB010000178.1:0-3570 GCA_964411185.1 uncultured bacterium | reverse complement strand
TCTATCAACAATTGGGCCCCCGCCAAATGGCTTATCAATTTCTACGCAATCTCCCTTCAGATGGATTAGTGCAAATGAAGATCTATTATGGATCATATAGCAACTATTATCTAAGAGAGGCTTCTGAATTACGTGGAGATATTGATGAGAAAAAATTCGAATCTTTCTACATACTCACAAGAGATGAAAGACCTTCATTACACCGTCCCCTAAGATCAGATCGTTTTGAAAAGGTACATTTTTCAGATTGCTCTCCTTCCTGGATAGATGTAGAGCGTTGTCAAACGCTCGAGCTGAAATATCTACCTTTTACATGTCTCGAAAAGAAGAAAGGTTGTTTAGCTAAATTGGTCCAAAACACAAAAGCCCTTACCCTAATCGATCCTGGACTTGGCAGAGCAAGACTCGCTGATAAGAGGCTCTCGGCTGCTGATTTTCCCGATCTCTCCAATATCCATTTTTTCAAGCTAAAGCTTTTCTCTCCAAGAGCACCCTCAAATCTTGCTCCTTTTCTTTCCAAATTGACCAACCTCACTCGGATGGAGATAGAGATCTATAATGGCTTGCAAGTTGATATTGATGGAGATCGCAACTCATATTATCGCTCTTATAATGAACTCTTTCAACTACTGCCTCTTGATAAATTGGACAAGCTTGTGATTGAAGGGATGATACCTGCAAGTATTATCCAACGCCATCTACCCAAAGCTACCAACTTACAAGAACTTACTCTAAAAAAGCAGCCTCTACTTACCCCTTCTGATCTACAAGGGGTCAGATTGCCCTCTTTGAAAAAACTACAAATTGTTGACTCGCCTTATTTTCTCTCAAGTGATCTATATAAGGTGAAAGAATCTCTTTCCTTTAAGAACTCCATAGTTTTATCTCCTAGCCGCGTGCAAATTCTCAAGGGGATGGGAAAAAACCTCCTGAAAACCGTTACGATGATAATCTTCATAGCGCTCATTTCGCTAGAGCTATTGATTCGAATACCCCTATCCAAACTTTTTCGATGCTGCAAGTTATATAATTATGAAATTGAGAAAAAACGTCTTACTTTGTATCCCAAAGCGATCGCTATCAATCTTATCTATGAACTTGCCCTTTTCTTTGCTCTATTTTTTCCTACAAATGGAA
Source organism: uncultured bacterium (assembly GCA_964411185.1). Classification (GTDB taxonomy): domain Bacteria; phylum Chlamydiota; class Chlamydiia; order Chlamydiales; family SM23-39; genus CAYPKB01. Next base: position 2,433 of record CAYPKB010000178.1, on the reverse strand, counting down.
TGAGAACACTCCGATATTTAGATAGAAAATATAACGAGAAAGACCCTGAAGTTCCCTATTTTGATATTCATTCTTTTGATATTCCCGAACACTTTTCTAGGCTATAAACAGCTTCTTTTTTCTACATTCATCCTGTTAGAAAGAAAAATATTATAATCAAAAATTTTTAAAATTAACAAATAGTATAATTTTTATTATTTTGTTTGTTTTTAGTTATTTGTAATTTAATTAGATTAATAATATAATCCCTATTTAATAAATAAATGAGGAAACTATGAGCAGTCCAGTCAGCTCTTCACAGGGATTGCAAAACCCAAGTGCAGGTGAAAACTTGCAACCTCAAGTAGAAAGGGGAGAGCCTCCTATCTCAGAACCGTCTGCCCCACAATCAATTGACTCTGTAAAACCTCCCTCAGTCGGGGAAGTAGAATTTATTTTACCGGATGATAGAAGAGGATTAGACCCCTCCAGAATAGATACTCAAGCTTCCAATAGCAGATGGAGTATATCTCCGGCCACTCGGAGAAAAATTCAAAGAGTTGCTTTAATGATTATCTTTGTTACAGCAGCTATCCTTCTTGCTCCTTATAATATTACGGAAGTGATCACAACTGCTGCCACCCTTGCCGTATTCACATTACAATCGGATAGAATATTTGATAGGGAAGTAGAAAATCAAAGAAACCTTGTATATAGAATCGAACAGAACAACTCTACACTCCGCTCCCCACTTCTATATGGGAACAATAGAAATTCATCCTCTATTGTCATAACTCCCGTTATTAGCGAAACCTAGACTAGATTGTTTTCATAGGCCTCTTTGTCCAATAAAGAAGCCAATTCCTCTCTATTAGATAAAGAAATTTTGCAGATCCACCCTTTCTCTTCAGGTGAGACATTTACCATAGATGGATTTGCAGATAATTCGCTATTGACTTCAAGGATAGTGCCGCTCACGGGACTATAGATATCAGCTGCAGCCTTAGAGGATTCTACTACACATAGTTCTTCCCCTGCATGGACCTTTTTTCCTACCTCAGGGAGCTCTACATAGACCACTTCACCTAACTCATTTTTTGCATGAGAAGAGATCCCGATAATACCTTGATCTTCTCCTTCTACTTTGATCCATTCATGGGATTCTGTAAATTTCATAAACAACCTCGTATGGTGGGTATTTTGGCAAAAAGATCTCTCTTTTGACAACAGTTATTTCAAGTGAAGTTTTGCCCACAGATAGGCATTTTGCCAAATATTTACCTCTTCTTCATGACAGGTAAAATATTGAACCTCTCCGCTTGCTTTTTGGATCTTATAGGTAAATCTCCATTCAGGGAACTCTTTAGGCATAAAACCATGCAGCGCAAAAGAGGGAATGGTAAGATTTGTGATCGAAGATCGCATTTTTTTTTCAAAATGGATAGAAAGATCCGATGGATTGCAGAGAGTATGCGACTCCCCGGAGAATCTACTGACTTCCCTTACATAACTTCCTTCAAAGGGTTGGAAGGTGATAAGAAAGTGATGAGAAAAGGGTCCTGCATATTTTCTGTTGGGCTGCGCCCTGGTATCAAGAAAAAGCTCTATACTCTCTTCCAAAGGGTGATTTCCACTGTAGATCGGCCCATCCATTTGAATGCGAAAAAAAAGAGCATCTTCTCTATATCCCACATAGACTTTTGCAAGAGAAGTGGTGGCGGGAAGATAGGAGGTGGTATCCGGCAGAAGATATTTTTTTTTACCAATCTCGCCATTTTCACTGTAGAAACAGCTACACTCTATTTCAAAGAAATGCAAAGGGTGTAGAGGTGCAGTATCACGGAACATCGGTAAAAAGCTCTTTTCCTTCCTGCTTCATCTCTACAATCATCTTTTCTGCTTGGTTATAGAGAATCTCTAAAGCAAAATCTTTATGGATCGCAGTAGATGGAGCCGATTGCACTCTATCTTCAACAGTAAACCAAGAATATTGTCCTTCCTTTTCCTCTAAAGGGGCTTTTTCACCTTTGGCAAGAGAAAAGGCAAGAGCATATCTTTCATCTTTTTTAGAGACCTCTTTTCTTTGACTCTCTACTCCTATAATAGTTGCCAATTCAGAAGAGGAATGAGTGGCCAATTGGGCAAATTCTTCTATAGATATACCTTCTCCAAAAAAGGTGTAACAGAGCTTTTCTTTGATCTCCTCCCTGCTTTTTCCGGGAGGAAGAGATCTTTCTCTTTCGAAGTATCCATATTGCTTTTCTAAATAGCTATCAAGAAGGGGTGAGATAATTCCATATTCGAAAACCTCTTTGAGAGAGAAAAGCTCTTTTTCACTTTTTTCCGTAGGAGTCACACGAAGGATATCCTCACCGAGATAAAAGAGTTTTGACTCACCAATAGAAAGGGAAGAAAGCTCTTTTCTTTCTATAGGGAAAGGAAAATCGGAATAGT
>CAYPKB010000177.1:0-3600 GCA_964411185.1 uncultured bacterium | reverse complement strand
AAAACCTCTCTATTTAGCTGTGCAAGGCAGCTTCTAGCGATTTCCTTTTTTTTCTCTTTTTTTTCAGAGGAAGAGATGCTTGTATCTTTTTTCATTGGACCAAGAGATTTTGCCGTTGTTTTCAAAAAATCGAGAGGAAGAGTTTCTAAAAGCTGGCCTACTTGAGATTGCAGTAGTAGTTTTGAATAACGGAATTCTTCTTCTAAAGGAGGGAGATGCTTCCTCAGTTGAGAAATTGCTGCTTGGATAGAAGGCTCCCAGAATGGGAGTACTGCTGAAGAGATAGATGCAGCAAAATCAAGAACAAGCCAGGCGTGGGCAATATCGGCATTTCCTACTGTTAAACGGTAATGTTGATTCGGGATAAATTTTTTTGGAAGGTCTACATGTATTTGATAATGTTTTACTACAGGAGCAGAGGCAGCGAAAAGGGATACTTCTAATCTAGCCACTTTTTCAGTGGCTATTTTTATCCATAAGGGTTTTTCTTTGGTCTCGTTATTGAGATTGAATGATAGCCTCTCTACTTTTTTCTTCATTGGCTGTGGAAGATCTAATTTAGGTCCTGCTTTGGAGCCAAAGAGTAGCAAGATATTTGATATCTGAAAGGTTTTGTAAAACAAATTATTAGGATCATTGAATAACTCTGTTTCTCCATAAAAAACTGACGAGAGAGCGATTTGACTGGATCCCAATGAATTGGTAGGAAAAGACATATATTTTACTCCTTATTTTTTGTTAAAATGGAATAGAAAGTGAAAAAGTAGTTTTACCAATAGCAGCCTCAGTAGCAAGAGCACCTAATGCGAAAATGGTAAAATCATACCAGGTATGCAGAGCAACGCTCTGCCGCAGAGAGTGATTTTTGTGGGTTAACCAGCCAAAATATCCTCCCATGGCGGTAATAAAAGGAAGAGAAAAGGTGTAGTATCTTTTTCTATCTTGGGGCTCCAACAAAAGAGCATTGGGAATGTGTGCTGCTCCAAATACAAGCGAGGAAAGAATGATCCCACCAACAGGAGAAAAGTATTCAGAAAAGATTGGTTGTAAATATCCACGGAAAAAGCTCTCTTCCCCAATTCCGATAGGAAGGGCAAGAACAGGTAATTCCTCATTCATACTGAGAGGTGTTATTGCAAGCTTTGGTTCGGTAAGATAGGCGATTCCAACTGCAAGAGTAAAAGCTCCTAAAAAACCTCCCCAAATTTCCGGTTTGGTAAGAACCGATAAAGAAAAGGGAGCCAACGTAAGATCCATAAGAGAATCTTTCGGCATGGGATATTTGTATCCTTTATCTTGATTATAGCTTCTCACATCTCTATAGGCAGCATACATTCCGTAGGACCAAATACTTTGCGTGGCAACTATAGAAGAGAAAAAAAAGGAATCATCTGACGAGTTCAATTTTATAGCAGAAAGCCCCACTGAATAACTTCCTGATAACCCCCCTGCTGTCATTAGATCATTGAGATAAAGATGGCCAAGCCCTGGAAATAGGTAAGAGAGGCCGGTAGTAAGCCATACACTTTTGGTTTGGATTTTTGGGGTAGTTTGTAAAGGAGCTTCTATCTCTTTTTCAGGTAAAGGAAAAGAGAGAATATCCTTTTCCAGAAAGGCCACTTCTTGGTTATTTTCTTCTTTTATGGGAGTTCGCAAGGTGTCATTGGATACCTCTTCATCCTGTGCAGCAAAAAGGAAAGAGGAGAGTGAGAAAAAGACAAAAATATATTTCATAGAATATCCAAATTTTTAAGGAGGATATTATTCAACTAAAAAGGATATTTGCGGAAGTTCTTTCTTTAGAAACAGAGTAATATCAAAAAACAGACTCTCTCATTTCCTTTTGCAGTTGAAAGACCATCTCATGCATGGTTTTCTTTTTTACTTGAGGTAGTAGAGGAGAAAGGAAAAATCCCAACAAAAATTTTACAGCTCCATTCTGACCCTTTTTTCTTGCTATGTAGTGGAAATGAACATGAGGTACTGTTTGCCCCACCTCTACTCCGTTTTTTTGTAACAGTAAGTATGAGGAGGTACCGAAGATCTTTCTAGCAGCCTTATCTACTTTTTTGATCACACGATTCATTTGGAGAAGCTCATCTGTCGTCAGATTTTCGAACCTCTCTACATGCCTTTTAGGAATGACAAGAAGATGACAGGAAGTTACGGGCTTATAGCTGTAAAGAGCAGCTATAAGCTCATCTTCGTAAAAGGTTTGATACTCTAACACCTTTTGGTTGCAAAAGGCACAGTAGGAAGGAAGAGATTGAGAAGGCGATATGAAATAAAAAAAAGAGAAGAAAAGCGCTGAAGGGATGGCAAGATAAGTGGCAAGTTTCACAAACTTTTTCATAGATAAAAAAGTATCGTAAATCTCTTCATTAATTTCTAAGCTATAAAAATAGGTTGCGGTTGCCTAGTAAGATTTTTATATAGGGATTTATGAAAGAAAAGAGTTTTTCTGCATGTTGTGAGGATTGTTTATGCTCTAAACATATTGACAAAGAGGGTCTACATGAAAACGGCCATAGCTGGATGATTGTTGAATTTAGAAAAAAGTTTTGGGTATCTCTTTTTCTCACACTACCTATATTGATACTCTCTCCTATGATTGCATCCATTCTAGGAATGGAATTCATTCTTGCTATACCTTTTCATGCCTATTTCCTCTTTTTTTTCTCTTCTTTTGTCTTTTTTTATGGTGGATGGCCTTTCTTGAAAGGTTGTTTTCAGGAAATAGGAGAGAAAAAAATAGGGATGATGACGCTGATTGCCGTTGCAATTACGGTGGCCTATCTATACAGCGGAGCTACTATTTTTGGACTGCGTGGAAAACCTTTTTTTTGGGAGCTTGCCACTCTGTTAGATGTGATGCTTTTAGGACACTGGGTGGAAATGAAAGCGATTATGGGAGCAGGAAAAGCTTTGGAAGAGTTAGCTTCTTTGATGCCTTCTACAGCGCACAAGATCAACGAAAAGGGGGAGCTAGAAGAGGTAGAAATTGCCCAACTAGCGAAAGAAGATAGAATCCTTGTCAAACCTGGAGAAAAAATCCCTATCGACGGAAAAGTAGAGGAAGGCAGTTCTGATGTCAATGAATCTATGTTGACTGGAGAGTCAACTCCAATTTCCAAGGGGGTTGGTTCGAAGGTGATCGGCGGATCTATCAACGGAGAGGGATCTTTGACTATTAGAACAGAGAAGATTGGAAAAGATTCTTATCTTGCTAAGGTCATTGAATTAGTAAAAAAAGCTCAAGAAAATAAATCAAAGACACAAGATATGGCAAATAAAGCAGCAAAATGGCTAACGATATTAGCCTTATCTGGCGGTTTGATTACCTTTATAGGTTGGTTCTCTTTCAGTCACAGTGATGTAGCCTTTGCAATTGAGAGAGCAGTAAGTGTTATGGTCATTACATGTCCGCATGCTTTGGGGCTTGCTGTTCCATTAGTGATTTCTGTTTCTACATCGATAGGAGCTAAAAATGGACTTTTAATTCGAAATCGAACTCCCTTTGAGGAAGCCCGGAAGATTGATGCCCTAGTATTCGATAAAACGGGTACTTTAACAGAAGGTAAATTTGGAATTGTTGAGGTG
>CAYPKB010000176.1:1756-3610 GCA_964411185.1 uncultured bacterium | reverse complement strand
TTGAAAGAAGGACACGAAGTAACAGTTTATGATCTTTTTCTTTATGGAGAGGATATTTTTCAGGAGTTGCAAAATCACCCGAAGCTCCATTTAGTAAAAGCAGACATTCGAGAAAGAGTGGCCTTAGATTTAGCCATGCATGGTTGCGATGCTCTTATTCATCTAGCCTGTATCTCCAATGATCCAAGTTTTGAACTCAATCCAAAATTAGGAAAATCGATCAATTTAGATTCTTTTGAACCTCTTGTGCAGATCGCTAAGAAAAATGGAGTTCATCGATTTATTTTCGCCTCCTCTTCTTCAGTTTATGGAGTCAAGGAAGAGAAAAATGTAACAGAAGATATGTCACTAGAACCTTTGACGGACTATTCCAAATACAAAGCAGAGTGCGAAAAGATTCTCATGAGATATGCAGATGATCAATTTGTGTGCACAGTCTTACGTCCTGCTACTGTATGTGGATATGCACCTAGACAGAGATTGGATGTAATTGTAAACATACTGACCAATCATGCAGTCAACAAAGGAAAGATAACAGTCACAGGTGGTCCCCAGCTAAGGCCTAATATCCATATTGATGATATGGTCAGGGCGTATATTCATGTATTGAATAGTCCATCGGAAAAAGTGCAGGGAAAAATCTACAATGTAGGTTACCACAACCATAGTGTAAGTATGCTTGCTACCATGGTACAAAAAGAAGTAGGGAAAAGGAAAGCAGTTGAAATTGAACAGATTCCCACCAACGATCATAGATCCTATCACGTCTCTTCAGAAAAAATTGCTAATGAGTTAGGCTTCGAACCCATTTATACAATTGAAGATGCGGTAAGCCAATTGGTAGAAGCATTTGAAACAGGAAAATTCACTAATCCGGAAGATAAAAGATATTACAACATTCAAACTATGAAGGCGGTAAATCTCGTATGAAAGCATTAGTTACTGGCGGCGCAGGCTTTATCGGAAGTCATCTTTGTGAACTATTACTGTCTGACGGTCATCAGGTCATTGCTTTGGACAATTTAGCTGGAGGAAGAAAGAGAAATATCGAACCTCTTTTTCAAAATCCGAATTTTACTTTTCATGCTGCTGATATTCGAGATAGAAAAATGATATCACCTCATTTTGAAGGGGTAGATTGGGTATTTCATTTGGCTGCATTGGCAGATATCGTCCCCAGTATTGAACAGCCGAGAGAATATTTTGAAGTCAATGTCGATGGAACTTTCAATGTGTTGGAAGCTGCTAAAAAAGCAGATGTAAAGCGCTTTATATATGCTGCCTCTTCTTCTTGTTATGGTCTGGCAGAGAGTTTTCCAACTCCAGAAGATGCACCGATTATGCCGCAATATCCTTATGCCCTTACCAAGTATATGGGAGAAGAACTCGTTATGCATTGGCAACAGGTCTATAAACTGCCTGCCCTTTCTCTTCGACTTTTCAATGTATATGGACCCAGGGCCAGAACTTCCGGTACTTACGGGGCTGTTTTTGGGGTATTTCTCGCTCAAAAGTTACATAACAAACCACTCACGGTAGTAGGTGATGGAAATCAAACAAGAGATTTTACTTTCGTTACTGATGTAGCCAGAGCCTTCAAAGTGGCAGCAGAATCAGATCTTGTAGGTGAGATCTTTAATGTAGGAAGTGGTGGTCATTACAGTGTAAACCGAATTGTAGAGCTGTTAGATAGTGAAATAACCTATATACCAAAAAGACCCGGAGAGCCTGACTGTACTTTTGCAGACATTGCTCGCATCGAGCAAAAGCTAGGATGGAAAGCGGAAGTCTCTCTGGAAGAAGGTGTACAAAAATTATTAGATAACATTGATCTCTTCTATGATGCCCCTCTTT
>CAYPKB010000176.1:0-1746 GCA_964411185.1 uncultured bacterium | reverse complement strand
GCCAAAATCGATAGAAGAGGCTACAAAAACTTGGTTTAATTATTTAGAAAATGATGCTGAAACTGCGAACAACATCTCTCTTTCATCTCATCAATAAGACCCTTGTCACTGATCGAGAAGGAAAGATTGTAGATCTAGAACATTCACTCACAAAACTGGTTCATATCTTAGTAAGAATGAGAGAAAAAAAGGGATCACTTTTCATCATTGGAAATGGAGGAAGTGCAGGTATCGCCTCTCACTTCTCCATTGATCTTTTGAATGTAATGAAAATCTCTGCTCATACACTCTACGACTCGAATCAGCTAACCTGTCTTTCTAATGACTATGGATATGAAAATAGCTTCTCTAAACCCTTATCTGTTCATTTACAAGAAGGAGATGGAGTAGTTGCAATTAGTTCTTCCGGAAAATCTCCCAATATCGTTCAGGCAGCCTCTCTAGCAAAAGAGAAAGGTGCTTTTCTTTGTACTCTTTCAGGTTTTTCAGAAAACAATCCTCTAAGGTCCTTAGGAGATTATAATCTTTGGCTCGATGCAGAGGATTATGGACTGGTAGAAATGGGGCATTTTTGTCTTTTGCATACTATTATCGATATCTATGCTCTGAAAGAGAAAAAAGAAGAAGTGGTTAAAGAAAAAGTAATGTAAGAATTTTTCACACCGTGGTAGGTTATCTTACATGATTACAGAAGCTGTCCCTATACAAAAAATAGTACCCATTCAGGAAATTAGCTCTCTTCTCGATAACAAGAGAGTAGAAGGAAAAACTATCGTGCAATGTCATGGTGTTTTTGATCTTCTTCATCCTGGACATATCAAACATTTCCAAGAAGCAAAAAAACAGGGAGATATCCTTGTTGTAACAGTTACCAAAGACCAATTTGTCAATAAAGGTCCTGGCAGACCGGTATTTACAGAGACTCTTCGGATGGAAACCATTGCAGCCCTTGCCATGGTTGACTATGTTGTTTTAAGTCCTTCTCCTGATGCTATAGATTGTATACGGGCTATTAAACCGGATGTCTACGTAAAAGGACCTGATTATAAAAATCCAAAAGAAGATATCACCGGAAAAATTGAAGAGGAAGCTTCAGCTGTAAGGCAAAATAAAGGCTCTATCTATATTACAGATGACATTGTCTTTAGTTCCTCCTCTCTTCTGAATAGATTTTTCGATCCCATGCCCCCAGGGGTTCAAAAATTTCTGCAGCCGATCAAACAGAAGTATAGTGTAAAAAATCTTCTGCAAAAATTAGATGATCTATCTAACCTTAATGTATTGGTGGTAGGAGATGCTATTCTAGATGAGTATCAGTTTGTAGAAATGTTAGGTCAATCAGGCAAAGGTACACATATGAGTGTAAAGCTGCTTGACAAAGAGACATTCATGGGCGGCTCTTTGATTATTGCCAACCATTTGGCTGATTTTGCTGGAGATGTAACTCTTTTAACCTCTATTGGAATGGATGAAGAAGAGAGATCTTGCATTGGAAAAGGATTGAAAAATCAAATCTCTTCAACTTTTATCCCCTCTCTATTTGAAAAAACGCTGACAAAGAAGCGATATGTTATAAAAGATGGGAAAAACCTTACCAAGCTTTTTGAAACCTATACTTCCAATGAACCTCTCTTGGATGAAAAAAGAACGCAAGAAATCTGCAACTTTTTAGAAGAGAAATCTAAGGAAGTAGATCTTGTCCTAGTCTGTGACTTTGGAAATGGGTTTATCAATCCGCAAATTATC
>CAYPKB010000175.1:0-3611 GCA_964411185.1 uncultured bacterium | reverse complement strand
CTCCGTTTGAGAGAAGTGCAGTGGATAGATGAAATCAGAAGCTGCAAGCGTATATTCTGCAAGGCCTCCGTCAATATCGTATCCGGTAAATTTAGCACTATCACACAGATTTTCCTGGCCCCTATTGCAATATTCGCATTTTCCGCAGCTCCAACCTAACCAGGCAACTCCCACCTTATCTCCCACTTTCCACTCTTTTACCCCAGAGCCTAAGGCTGCGATTTTTCCTACGATTTGATGACCCATGATGAGGGGAAGCTTGGGCTTTGTCAATTCTCCATCCACAATATGAAGGTCTGTTCTGCAGATACCACACGCATCTACCCGAATGAGTACTTCGTCTTGTTTAGGGGAAGGAATAGGAAGGGTAGTAAAAGCAAGCGGTTTTCCTACTTCTTCTAAAAGGATGGCTTTCATTGTTTTTTCTGAAGCCATTCTACCTCTCCCGTTTCAAAGTTGTAGTACCCACCTACTATCATCAATTGGTTTTTTTCGATGAATTTTTTGAAAATAGGTTTATTTGTTAGCTCAGAGCAGATATAGGAGACGTTCGCTTCGATAGCCTCTCTCCACTCATCTTTTGTCTCTTTGGAAAGACCAAATAAAGCAGGAGCAATTTTTTTGGAGATGTCAGGTATATCTTCAATATTTCCTTCAAGAACGGCTTTGATAGCACCACATCTTTGATGTCCTAATATGACAACTAATGGAGCTTCGAGTTCATCTACGGCGAATAAAATACTCTCTTCTTCCAAGTTGCCCGCAACATTCCCAGCTACTCTGATTACGAAAAGGTCTCCAATACCTTGGTCGAAAATAATTTCAGGAGAGGCTCTAGAGTCAGAACAGCTCAAAACAACAGCAAAAGGCTTTTGTTCTTCAATAGTTTTTGCCCTACTTTCATCTGAGCGATTTGGATGAATGAGCTTTCCAGACATAAATCTCTTATTGCCTTCTTGTAAAAGCAGAAAAGAGTTTTCTGGAGTTCTTTTGGTATCATCTTCTTCTTTCATACAGGAAATGTGCAGGATGAGAAAAATAAAGAACAATACTCTTTTGCTATACGAGATTATTTTCTGTGCCATTTTTCATCGCTACCCTTTTCATATTTTTTCTTTACTGCATTCCAGGCAACTTTGTGAGCCGTCTCTTCTTTATCAGCATCTCCTCTTCTTTTTTTTGGATCGCTATATTCTTCTACTGCATTATTGTAGGCCTCTAGATAGATCTCTTGAGCATGTTTTGGAAGTGCATTTTTTACACCTTCTGGAAGTTCAGTTATTTTAGAATAGGGCATATTCTTTTCTCCTAGGTTATTTCTTTATTGCTTAACAAAAGAATGGCTAGTTGGCAATCTTACAAAAAATTAGAAGAGGATCGCTTTTAATTTCCTCTCCTGATAGGCAGAAGAGATGACTTACGCTTTATATCTTTGGTTTGTTTTCACCTTTTTTTCTCTTTTTTTTGTTGTTTGGGATCAATGGACAAATACTCCTTCTGTTTCCGTGATGAAGTGGGCATGGGCCCTTACCATAATATACACCGGACCTGTGGGACTTTTCTTTTATCTACTTTCCTGTAGGCAACCTCTTCCAGAAACACATGATGCATTCATTAAAGTTCATTGGAAGCAAGCATTGGGTTCTGAGATACATTGTGTAGCAGGTGATGCCACAGCTATTATTGGATCAGCAGCTTTTTTACATTACTACCCTTTACCCAATGGACTTGAGGCAATTGTTGAATATGTAGCGGCATATTTTTTTGGCCTGTTTATCTTTCAAGCTCTTTTTATGATGCCGATGTATCCTAATTATCTAAGTGCGCTGAGAAAAACAATCTTTCCTGAGACTGTCTCGATGAATTTTGTGATGGCAGGCATGCTTCCTGTAGTTTTACTAGTAAAACATTACATTGTGAAAGCTAGCGATCCCTTTGCTATTGAATTTTGGGGGATGATGAGTCTTGCTACCATTATAGGATTTTTCTTTGCTTATCCTATCAATTCGTATCTAGTAAAAAAGGGATACAAGCATGGAATGATGACTCAGAAAAAAAATAAAAAAGCCCATGAGCATCATCAAATGAGTAAGGAACCCACACAAAAAACCATCTGGTTTTGGGTTATTATCTCTTTTGCTTTTTTGGTGGCTGTTTTTTATCTCTCCTCTTTTTTTGCTCCTATTGAATTTTGGGATTGAGCTATCTGGTAGACAAGAATTTTATGATCTGAGAGAGCAGACTTTCGAAAAGTTACTGGAGAAAAATCTGTATCCAAAGACCTTTGGCTTATAACTCTTATCGGAGAGCCTTTTTTTATAAGAGTGTAATCTAAATTTCTAGACAAAGAACCTTTTTTTCTCATCCATTTACTACAGAGTTGATCTCCATACCATGATATCTTGTCCGCAGGAGGTGTCCAATGGAAATAAGGTGCTAACAACTCCTCAAACTCTTTTTCATCTAAATTCAAATCACCCGTCACAATTTGAGCAGTTCCTTTTTCTTCCTGGTATTCGTTCATTTTTTCCAATAGATAGTCTACTTGCTTTCTTCTAGCAGTTTTTTCAGCCTGAGTGGGGTATTGAGGTGTTTCAGAATGTTGTAAATGGGTAGTATAAAATTTTCCTTGGGGAGTGATAAAAGAGAATACTCCTTTTTCAGAAAACTTGGTTCTTCCAACTAGATCTTTTTTAGCAAAAGGTTGAAAGGAGGGGTCTTGTATGGGAACTTTACTGGCTATAAAAAGACCTGAGGAGGCGCCGATGGTTTTAGGCCCAATATTGTAATAGATATGAGCGTAGTCCTTCGTAAAAGCTTGAGTAAGTTTTGTGGCCGCATCATAATCGAAAACTTCATATAAACAGATCAGGTCGGGATTTTCTTCTTGGATTTTTTCTATTATCTGATCGATACGGTCAGTCCATGGGGTCACCCCTCCATCTGTAATGGAATAACCTCCAGGTACACAGCAAACATTCCAAGAAAGGAGAGAGACAGTGTTTTTATTTTGTTCTGCTGCTTGTCCAGGTTGATAAGAAAAGGGGACCCACTGCAGGCAAATAGCCAGAAAACGCACTATAATACCTGGAATAGTAGTGATGGTGGCAACCAGTCCAAAAAAAAGGGAAGAAACTATATGGAAAACTTTTCTTATACAAATATTGATAGTGCTATCTCCCATATGAAGATGATCTACCGCATAAGTTTGATAAAAGTGTTCTCTAGCTTTACAGATGGGATCTGTTAGTTTGGAAGCGGTTGAAAAAAGAGAAGAGACAACTTTTCTATGGATAGCGCGAGATATTGGACCTAGTTGCATGCTTTTATTTTTTAACTTAAAAAAAAGAGAGGAGAGAGCATGGAAGCTCTTTTTTACGGACCAATTATCGTATACATGGTGAAAACATTTTCCTACCTTGTAAAAAGGTTTGATAAAAAAAGAAGCTGTAGAATTAAGGATGGAGAGTGCTCTTTTGTAAATCTTATGCAATAGTGAGGTTGGCTCTCTGTTTTCACCCTCAGATGTGAAAAAATGAATAGAAGGGAGTACAGATTTTTCTTCTATATTCCAATCATCAGGGAGCTCCTCACCGAATAGTTCCACTACC
>CAYPKB010000174.1:0-3621 GCA_964411185.1 uncultured bacterium | reverse complement strand
CATTTGGATATGGTAGAGTAATAGTCAATTAACTCTCCTTTTGTAATCTTAGATTTGGGAAAAAATATCTTCTTTTCATTGGAAATCGTTATGGATCGATTTCCTACACGAATATTTTTTTCATCTTTTTTTGGCATACTCTCTTTTTACCTTTGAAGATGGTTTATCCTCTCTCAATCCTACAAAAGATGGATGTCTCAGTTTTCCATCAGAAGTCCATTCAGTAAAAGCTATCTCACAAACTAGTTTTGGAGCTACAAAGTGAGCATTTTTCACTCTAATTTCTGAATCAAAAGGAGAGGTTTTTCTCTCTATGGATTTTAGTTTTTTAGATAACTTCTTCAACCTCTCATCATTAAAACCGGTACCTACTTTTCCTGCATATTTTAGCTTATTCTTTTTACGGTACCCTAATAATAAAGAACCAAACCCAACTCTTGATCCAGAAGGGTCGGTATAGCCACATATGATGAATTCCTGCCTATTACTTCCCTTGAATTTCAACCATTTTCTACTCCTTTTGCTCTGATAAGTTGACTGACAATCTTTCGCTATAGCTCCCTCCCATCCCTTTTTACATAGAGAGCGGAAGAACTCTTCTCCTTTAGTCATTGTATGTTGGGTATAATGTAGCTTACCGCTAAAAGAGAGAACCTTTTTGAGGATTTTTTTCCTAGTGAGAAGTGGAACCTTCCTCAGATCGTATTCCTCTAAAAATAGAATGTCGAAAAGATATAATCCGATAGAAATACCTCTAGATGTTGCCTTGCTCTCCTTTTGGATTCCCATTCTTCCTTGTAATTTAGAAAAGTCTCCTAATTTCCCCTCTCCTGCTACAATTTCTCCATCTACAATAAATGCATCAGCTTTTTGCCTTTCGAAAAGAGGAATCAACTCAGGATAAGTAGAGTTGATTTTTTTTTTATTCCTGGAAAAAAGAGTAAGTTTTTTTCCTTTTTTAACGACTATGACTCGAATGCCATCAAATTTTTTTTCAAAAAGCCAACCCTTTTTTGAAAAAGGCTCTTTTACCAAGGTGGCTAATTCAGGAGATACCCAAGTCGGTTGTTTAGCCTTCTTAGCTTCTTTTGGAAGCTTCATATCACTCCTCTAAGAGATGTTTGACTTTATTTTTCTTCATTTTTAATAGAAGCCAATTCTTCTCTTTAAAATGAATCAATGCATAAGGACCGTTCAACTTATCACCTTCAAACCATACTTCAACCTGACCGTTTTTGATAGAAGTAGAAAGAGAGATAGGTTTTCCCTGCTTGTTTCTCTTCAAGTTATGAAAAATCCCTGCATCCCAAATGAGGACTTTTCCAGCTCCATATTCCCCTTCTGGTATTATGCCTTCAAAAGAGGCGTACTCCATAGGATGATCCTCAGTTTGAATAGCCAAATGCTTTACTCCGATTTTTTTAGGTATACCTTTAGGAACAGCCCAAGATTTCAATACCCCTCCTACTGCCAAGCGTAAGTCATAATGCAATCTGCTTGCGTGATGTTTCTGGATGACATATATAGGCGCTTTTTCTTTCTTCTTTTTTGGCTTGGGTTCCTTGGTTTTATGAAAATCCCTTCGCTTTGCATACTCTTTTAATCCCATATTCGATTCAGTAGCATAACTTTCTTTTTTAAGCTATGATGAGGAATATGAAAAAATTGACTATTTTCCTATTCAGCTGTTTTTCTTTGTTTGCTAAATATGGACCTGAGAATAAAGATGGACCTTGGTATACCGGTTCTTTTTTCTCTACAAGTGGAGAGGTTGTTGAACTGGGCTCTTTTGATATGCAGGGATATATCTTTGTTCAACAAATTTACGGCAGATATAATCGAAATTTTTCTCTTGAAGATAGTCCTGGGGTACTTCTCGTCAATCCTGTTTTCCAAGTACAAACTGGAGTTGCCCCTAAAGTAGATACTCAACTTACAGGAAGCGGTACCTATCAGAAAACAGAGGGGGCTTTTGATTTTGCATGGAATGATTTTACCATTCAAATTGGGATGCAGTTATTTAAAACCTCTTTCCAAAATCCTTGGCCTAGTGTCAGGCTAACAATTACAGAGACTCTTCCTACTGGGAAGTTTGATGAAGGTGATCCCAAAAAGGAAGGAACAGATCTAGGTGGTATGGGGTCTATCCAATCTGCATTGGGTTTGAATCTACAAAACATCTACTTCCTTGACACGATTCATCCTATCCGAATGCGGCTGAACCTATGGGTTACTATTCCAACAAGAGTTAAGGTAAAAGGTGTAAACTTTTTTGGAGGAGATGGTCTAACAAGAGGAAAGGTAGACCCAGGCGTGAATTTGGAAATTATCTATTCTCCTGAATTTACTCTCACTCAAAATTGGGTTTTTGCTTTTGATTTTATTTATGACCATTTTTTTCCCAATGGGTTCAAAGGAAGAGTTCGCTTAGATGAAGATGAACCCTTTTTATTAGGAGCTAGAGATTCTTTTCAATTTTCTCCTGTACTTGAGTACAATTTTAATGGAGATAGCGGCTTGCTATTTGGTGCCTGGTTTACCTTATTGGGTAAAAGAAGCCCAGCCTTTGCAGGCGGGGCTTTTTCATTCATTTATGCGTGGTAAATTAATGAGAAAGATGGGTTTTAATCTTAGTGAGATTTTTTTCGAGGAGTTCTAGATTAAAGCCATGGGATAGATCCTGACAAAGATTTAAAAAATCTTCTTTATACACTCCCTCCAGATCCATACAAATAGTGTAGGCCTCATTCAATAAAGGGCAGATAGCTTTCACATCTGATTCTACATCAGTAAAAGAGCTGATTTTCATCCCTTGAATTTGGAAAAAAGAAGACATCATATCCCCTACATTTTTTTTAGAGGCCATTTTTTCTTCTTCGGTAGAAATTTCTTCATCAATCGAGCTACGTTTGCTTTGAATATTTTTTATATGTTTGACCATTTGATCAATCAATTGCTTCAATTTTTCTTTATGAGATCCTGATTCCTTCATATTCTACCTTTTTCCTCCGCATTATTATCACTCAAAGAAATAGTTGCAATCCTGAATTCCAAAAAAATGGAAAGAGTCTGCTTTTTTCAAATATCCTCTTTACAAGCTAATATTTTTTCCGATTGATCTATAGAAAATTAAATCTGATATCAGCGATAATGGTTGTTTTTTCAAAAAAAAGTCGATATTGAATATGGAAAAAAAATCTTTTAGTAAGTGGAGAGCTAGGCTTTGGCCGGTAGAAAGTTTTGAGCTAAAGAAAATTTTGCCCTTGCTTTTCATGAAATTTTTTATCTCTTTCAATTATGGGATTTTAGCTTCCTTGAAAGATACCTTCATTGTGACAGAAAAAGGGTCGGGAGCTGAAGTTATCCCTGTTCTAAAAGGTTGGATTGTACTTCCTATAGCTCTACTTGCTACCTTGATTTTTTCCAAACTTAGCAATATTTATAAGCGTTCTACCTTGTTCTACGGAATTATACTTTTTTTTCTGGCATTCTTTACTCTCTACGCCTTCGTTCTCTATCCGAATAAAGAATTATTAAGTCCTAATGCTAGTGCCGATCTTTTAATTTCAAAATTTGGGGCGCAATATAGCCATTGGATCGCTATCTACCGTAACTGGATGC
>CAYPKB010000173.1:0-3622 GCA_964411185.1 uncultured bacterium | reverse complement strand
TTAGGGAAAAGGAAATTTCTGAATACGGTTGCGCGGATATAAAATAGCCTATCAGAATAGCGTTTCCCAAGAGAAGATTCATATCTATCTTTAAAGGCCGTTTCCATCTTCTGCTTAAAGGAACGCATCAAAGAGTCTGCTTTTTGTTTTGCCTGATTGGCAATCCCAATTTGTAAGATGAGTAGAAGCAGTAACTTTGGATCTTCAGCCTGCTTTTTCAGATCTTCAGATATAAGAAAATCGGCTTTTTGCGTTGTTAAAAATTGTCTTTCTCTCATAAGGGTCTGCAGCAGCGTTCTCAGTAGCATTTTTTCATCTGCTGTGACTAGAGCTACACATTTGGGGCCGAAGGGGATATCGATACCCGTTGTATGTTTTTCATCCAGAAAGACAATGGCAGAATCAATAGAGAGGTTCTTATTTCGGAGTTCTTCTTTGGAAGTACCTTCTAGATAGGTAATCTCAAACTTTCCATTTTTTCTTTGCATCGATGCAAAGCGGTTATTGTGAAAGAAAAGAAGAGTATCTTTGGGTAAGCGGTTCTTCTCGGCAAAAAGTAAGATTCTTTCAGCAATCATTTTATTCGTTCCATCTTTGAAAAGAGCCCCTGAATCGAAGATGGCATCATAGAATGTCCCTTTCTGACTATAGATAGAATCTAATGCTCTATCAATATCAGTTGGATCTACAGATAGAACTTTTGTCTCTTTGGCTCTATTGAGAACGGTTTGAATGATTCTTCCCTCTGAGCCACTATCCAAGAAGGTATTTTCATCTTTACAGAGCTCTCTTGGAAACCCATCTCTATTCCATAGAGTACCACTCATACCTGATGTATGCCCTACAATAGAACCCAACGCTTCAGCGGTGCTAGAGATATGTTTATAATGATATTTGGCATAACGAGAGGCCGTTTCCGATTCTATAACTAGTTGTAAACGTGGGTCGCTATTTACCTTTCTTAGCGCCTCTATTATCTTATTTTCTCTTTTTATATCTGACAGACTGATGCCTGTAATTTGTTGGAAAAATTGTTCTTCTTCCGTCTCTTGTAAAGTGAGATTGTTATTTTCCATTTTTTCTTGTGCGGAGGTACGGAGAAAGTTGGCCACCTCTTCCAATTGTTCTCTTTCTACACCTTGGGAGAGAACATTCATGTAGTGTTTTACAAGCGCCTCATAATGATAACCAAATTGGGTTCGGGCGGGTGTTTTTACGGCAACATAAGGTACAATTTTTCCGGGAGAATAGACAGGACCACTGCGCCATCTTCCAAAATTTCTTCCTGCAGATTGTTTGAAGGCTTGGGGCAGAAGTTCTTGTAATAGGTGTTTTGCCAAAGAGATCAATTGAACTTTCTCTTCTTGCGCATCATAGAGCTCTGAGAGATGTTCATAAAAGGCTTCATCAGCTGGAGTTCTCTCTTTGGAACCGGTCACAAAGCGGATAAAACTATCTCGGTATTTTTCTTCCAATCCTATCTCTTCGAACTGCCAGATTCTTTCAGCTAGTTTGGGAGCGATCTCTTTCCAAATATCTTCTGTAAGAAGCGATTGTTTGTTCTCTCTTAGGCCAATTACCTTTTCGAATTCATCTTCTGCAAGGAGTTCAAAGACTTTTTGGGTAAAGAGGATACGCTCAGGGGCAATCGGCTGCGCTTTTCCTATCGGAAAGTTTACCTCGTGATTGGAGCGGAAGATAATATCCACCTCGTCATTTAGAGAAGATCCCTCATTTTTGACGAAATGTAAAATATCATCCAATAAGGTGATTTTTGATTGCAACTCCTGATAGGGAAAAGTATTTTTAACCTTTCTTCTCTTCAGGTTAGCTAGAGAATCATAAGCGAGGCTTCTTTCCAAACTGAGAATTTGAAGAAAGGAGGGTTCTAATATAATGAGCTCTCTATCTTTTTTAGCTCGTCTAAATCTTGCCAAGATCCAGCTAAGACGTTCAGTTTCTTGCAGGGAGGCGCGGTCGTAGCTGAGGGTACAAACTTTCTGGCCAAAAGAGGTCAACTGCGAATGTTTCAATGCGGGAATGACAGCTTGGATCAAGGAGCTATCGGTAATGAAAAAAGAAACTTTATCTTGCAGAGAGATTAAGTAACTAAGAAGAGCTGCGATGACCGATGTTTTTCCTCCTCCCATAATTTTTTGAAGTATACAACCCTCTTTAGAAGAGAAAAGGTTGTGCACATCTTGCCATTGATCTTCTCTTGGAATCTTTTCACTTCTTCTAGAAAAGACCAAAAGCAAAGGTAGAAATTCAGAGTCAACTCTTTCAAAATGAGAGAGGGTATCCTGAGCATGTTGTACAAGAGCAGCTGATAGATTCTCTCTTTCTGCCTCTTCCAGATCTTCTTGTAATTTGGTAACAAAGGAAGAGGCTCTTTCCATGCGGAGTTGTCTGATTGCCAACACTTCCCATTGTGTGATTTTTGCCACAAGTTGATTCAGCTCATTTTCTGATAACTCTTTGGGCAATGATTTTTGAAAAAGATTTCTATTTCGAGATAGATAGAGTTTTTCCAGATCATCCATGGTGAGCAAAGTTTTTTTTCCGGAAAAAAGAGCTAGTTTTTCTTTGGGACTCAAATCGGAAGCGGGAGGATTGGCTATCGACAAGATCTCTTCTTGCAAGGAGGCGATCTTTTCTTCATTTTTCTTTTTTCTTTCGCTAAGTGATGAAAAAAGAGCAGATGCATCTTCTTTTTTGATTGTGATTTTGGTGGTAGGAAGTGAGTTTCTTCCTCTTTCGATCTCTTTTAGTAACTCCTTTGTCTCTCTTTCGATCACACTACGGTAATGAGTGAACTGATATCCTTGTGGAATCTTTTTCAAGGCTTCAGTAGGGAATAACTCTTCCTCTTTTTTTAGCGGCTCTTCGGAAATCTGAGAACGGTTTTCTTCTATCCAACTTTGGAGATCATGAAAGGGTGAGTCTAGTTTCTCAAGTTGTATAGGAGCAAAGGGAGGAGCTGCTTCATGGGGATCTATAGAGGTGGGCAATGGCTTTTGAGTTTGATGAGTCACCTCTTCATCTGTTTTTGCCTCTACCTCTTCTATCTCTTCAGGGAACTTCTCTAGCCAAACTGTAAGAGCTTTTTGTTTGTCTGCGTTTCCCTTTCCCAACATGGGGAGAAATTGGTCGCGGAGAAACTGTGGATCGGCCTTGAGATAATGGAGCATCAGATATAATGGGACTTTATCTTCCTGATACTCTCCGTGAGGTTCCGTGTTTGCTATGCGGAACCAAATGAGGAGCTCTAATTCTTTTTTCTCCTTTTCACTCCCTTCTAGAATGACTTCTACTCCTCGAGAGTAAAAGTGGGCTATCACTCTTCTTACCTGCTCTTTGGACCAACATTGAAGCATATTTTCAAAAGGATCGGCAGGATCATTATAAGAAGCTCCATACAATGCATCATTGGGTAGATCTTTCAATAGAGTGGTCATATTGGGCAGATCGCTCAATGGTTTAGCTTTTTGGGTGGTTGTAGTTAGCGTTTGCCCTTCTAAATACTTTTTTCGAGTTTGGAAGGATAGGTCCAACGGATGGGAGTGTCCTAGATGAAAAAGAATTCTTTTTTCCTCTGCTTGGGAGAGTCGAAGCTCGGGAG
>CAYPKB010000172.1:0-3689 GCA_964411185.1 uncultured bacterium | reverse complement strand
CAGCGGTCCCTGCTTCTATATCTATCCAAATAGGAGAACTCCAACCCGCATGCCCATCTTTTTGTATTACTCTTATATAATAAAAGATGAATGGGTTCTCTTTTGAAGAAAGAGCTATTTTATCTAGGGCTTCATTATCATCAAATTGAAGATCAATTTGATCTTCGACTGGCTCGAAGTTATGCAATATCTTTCCATTACGGATCAATTGGACTTCCTGGATAGGAGAAGTACCGATAATTTTTCCCGTAATATGTCTATTGAAAGAGAGACCTGGCTTATTCTTAGTAGAGAGTTCAGATCCCATCGGGTTTCCTGCTATTTCGAATCCGATAATCATCTTTGCGCCCGTTGTGGCATAACATCTTCGATTGCGCAAGGCATCCATTAAAGAGTTTCTAGATTGTTCCTTAGAGTAAATAGCTGTAAGACCAGGGGTATATTGTCTTTGATCACTAGAATATAGCGAATCGTAAATACCTCGATCATCATATCCACCTGCCACAAAACCAAATCGACACCCTTTTAGTAGAGCATTTATAATAGAACCCTCTTTGATCTCTGAAAGCTTCTTTCCTTCTAGAGGAAAAAGATTTCCTTCTTTTGCTAAACATTCAGAAGAGCCCCAAGCATTATATATCTCTACTACAGGCTCATGTTCGGGATCAAAATCTTCGAAATTATAGGCAGTCTGTTTGGCAAGAGTCATAGTGGGGATAGATATAAACTCTTTTGCTGGAATGGATTTATAGATTTTTTTCAAAGAATTGCTTTTGGCATCCTTTTTTTTCAGTAGAGGTTTATTCTCTTTAGAAAAGATAAATTGCCTTACTCCTTCTTCTTTTGGTTCCCCTACATATTGAAACCCTAAAAAGGTGCAGAATCTATCATCTTCATGGGATTCAGCCAATTGACTTGTGATTTTTTTCCACTGGTCATTATCGATTTTTTCTTCCGATTCAAAAGGGGAGACTCCATAAAATTGGAAGGCCTTCTCATCTCGGAAAAACCGTAAACAGGACTCAATTTGACCTACCGCGTCCCATCTTTCGGACTCTCCGTGGAAAAGTCCCCAAAAAAGGTTGAGATCACTTTCTGGAAAACATTGAATAGGGGCAGAAAAGAAGAGTTCATTGGTTGCTGTATTTTTTAACTGGATCCGATAAACCCCTGGTTCATTGAAATAGAGAGAGGGAAGGGTAATAAATCCGGTCTCAGGAACGAACAATTTCCAATTTAGATTTTCTCTAAGATGTTCATAAGAAAGTTCTATTAAAGTATCGGTAGGAGCTTTTCCTGTGAGGTTTCCGAATTCATCTTCGAAGCGAACGATGACATCAAAACGCTTATTTCGGCCTACGATAGAAGGTGCAATGATGCGGATATTCTGTAGAGAACTTCCCTTTACATCCATTTGGAAGGTTTCACTATCTTTATACTCTCCTTTTCCTTTGGGGTCGAGAAAGAGTTGAAATTGTCGTTTTCTTTGCGTTGTTGTTTGCGCTCTATTTCCATTATCCTTTGATTCGTCTGGAGAGCCAAGATAGATAACCAATTTATCTCCTACCTTCATATCAACCGGGAGATCGAATTCATAAGCTTGCGTGAGAGAATTTTTTATGGTAATGGCTTTCGCTTTACAGCTTTTGTTGCCCACTTCCATCCAAATAAGATTTTTCTTTGCTTTACTGTCAGTTTTTGGAAGCTCCCATTCAAAAGGTCTTCCCTGACTCATGGTATCAAAAAGTATTTTTGTCCCTTTGGGAAGAGAGGTAGAGGTGGTGTAAATAAATTTCCAAGTGCCTATTTGACCTGCATTACAAATGTGCGGTTCTGTTTGGCAAATTGATCTTCGCATGTTGAGATTCTCCTCTTTAGGACTTTATTTTGCCCCATTTCATCTTGTTTTGCAACGAGATCCATGGAGTTTTATTTTTTTATAGGGATGATACGTATTTTTTCAATAGATCTTTCACTACAGCTGAGTACCTCTAAGGTATAGTCATCGAGGTGTATAGTCCAACCCTTTTGGGGAATGGTTCCAGCTTTATGATAGATATACCCACCAATCGTTTCATAGTCTGCATGTTCAGGAAGGTGGATATTGAGTTTACTTTCGATGTCTATGATGCTCATTTTGGAGTCAACGATCCATTCTCCGTTTGGAAGCTTCCAGAATTGTTCTTCTTCATCTTGGTCATATTCATCTTCAATCTCACCTACTAGTTCTTCCAAGACATCCTCTATGGTTACGATTCCCTCTGTCCCTCCATATTCATCTACCACAATGGCCATGTGCACTTGTTTGGATTTGAATTCTTGGAGAAGGGAGGTGATTTTCTTATTTTCAGGAGTAAAAATAACAGGTTTTAGCAAGGATTCTAGGGGTGCTTGTGTGAAGTCCTTTTTTTCGATATAGATTTTGAGTAGATCTTTGTAATGCAAAACTCCTAAGATATGGTCTAAATTTTCTTTGAAGACGGGAATCCTGCTATAGGTTTCTTCTTTGAATAGTTCTGCTGCACTGGCCAAAGAGGTTTCTGAAGATAGAGCACTTACATCGATTCTAGGCACCATCACTTCTTTAGCGACTCTTTCTTTAAAGGTGATCATAGAAGCAATTCGTTTTAAATCTTGGGAATCGAGTGAAAGGGGTAAGTCATGAGTAAAAAAGTCGCGTAAATATTCTTTTACTTGGCTTTTTGTCATCGTTCCATGCTGGCTTTTTTTCTTACTTTTCAAAAAGTAGGTGATTCTAAGTATGGGGGCCAGAACAGGAAAAAGGAGAGTAAGATAGATGGAGGCAAAAAGGGAGACAGCTACGAAAGCCTTGGCTGAGGATAGAGCATAGGAAAAAATATTGATGAGGAATAGAACTACAAATCCGCCAATTAATAGGGAAAAAGCAGTCCAACTGTCATGTTGCAGGAGATTCTTTGTATTTGCGGAAGCTGCTACAGAAAATATAAAGGCCGCGGTTGTGATTTGTGTGGATAGATGTAGATAGAGAAGGAGGTTTTTCCAAAGATCTTTACCAAAAAGTGGAGAGAAGATTTTTTGAAAGAAAAAAAGTGGATGCTTTTTTGCTTGGATAAGCAATCTAGACTGATATTTCCCTTGTGTGATCAAAGTATTTTGGACAAGGGAAAGAATGATCAAACCTATCAAAAAAAATAGGGTGACTACTGGATAGGCAAAAAAGCTAACTATATATTCGTAAAAGGGCATCTTCTCTTGTTAATAACTCCATACAGCTTTTTTCTTTTTTTCGCATGACTTCTCTATCTTTAGGATCTATATCATCATATTGTAGCAGATGTAAAAGACCATGAACGAGGTAGAGAGTAAGCTCTTCCTGCAACGAAATCTTGTGAGTTTTGGCATACTCTTCCGCTACTTGAGGACATATAAATATCTCTCCCAAATGATGACAATCAGAATCTATTGGGTCCATGGGGAATGTGATGCAATCGGTAACAGTAGGATCAGAAAAAAATTGCCCATGGAGGGAAGAGATTCTTTTCTCATCTACAAAATGAATAGCAATCCACTTACAGAAAACTTTTTCTTTGCTCAAAATGGTTTGAACAGTCTTCCTTACAGAGGATTTGCTGATGGAAAATTTCCATTTTGAGGTGGAAACCTCAACAATCATAGAATTTATTTTACAGGTGTTTTAGGTAATCCGG
>CAYPKB010000171.1:0-3721 GCA_964411185.1 uncultured bacterium | reverse complement strand
TACTCCCTCTACTCTATTTGCTATTCTAAGAGCTATAGCCTTTACTTGGCGGCAAGATGCTCTATCTCAAAATGCTGAAAAAATTGCTGAAATCGGTTCGGAATTATACGAAAGATTGCAAAATATGGCAGGTCATTTTGAAAAGCTGGGTAAAGCCGTACAAAACTCAGTAGATGCCTACAATCAGACACTTTCCTCTCTGGATGCAAGAGTCTTCGTCAGTGCAAGGAAGTTGAAAAACTACATGAGAAAAAGTGCAGAGATGGAAGCCCCGAAAATGGTGGAAAAGAGCACGAAAGAGATTCCATTTCAGTGAGCTTCTTCTTCCACTCCTACTACAAAGTAAGCAGGAAAAGCAAAATGATGATTGGGCCTGGGGTTTACCTTCAGATGGACATGTCTTCCCAGCCATTTATCTAAGTCAACTAATGTACTGTACAAATAAGCTATGGGAGCGCCGTTGACTAAAAGAAGATAGTCTCCAGGTTTATTTTTTACTTTATGGTTAAAAGGAGCTAGTTTTCCATCTATGGTTTCCGCGTTGATTGCCTGTTCTGCATAAAAATCTTCTTTAGAAAGTTCGGGGTGGAAAGTTTTCCAGCTAACAAATAGATCCTCTTCTACACCTTTCCATTTTTGCATGGCCAGAGTCATGGGTCTCTCATAGAATAGTTCTGAAGTCTCTGTTACTATTTCAGGTATATCTATAGGTATTATTTTTTCTTCTTCATCTTTTTTCTCAATGACCGCTGCTTTTTGAGTAGTAGGCTCTTTTTTCTGCAAGAATGGGACATCAGAGAGAAGATATTCTTCTTTTTTATTGAGATAATTTTCCTTCAACGCAGCTAAAATCTCTTTGGCTCGTATCACTTGTAAAGGGAAATCGCTATAATTTTGTATGATACCTTCTAATTTTTCTATTACAGGCTGAATAGCCATTTCAGAAAAATCCTTCTTACTTTCCTGTTCAGCTTCTTTCATAGAAGAAGAAAGAAGAGATTGCAGTCGTTCTTTTTTTTCTTCCATGATAGCCAGATATTCTGGTCCTCCCATCTTTTGTATATAACTTTTACTTACATACAAATGCATACAAGAAGGAGAGTAGATTTCCATCCACTTTCGGTTCTGAGGTGCGATTCGCCCCTCTATTTTCGCCCCTTTAGAAAGAGTTCCTACAATGGGAGCTTCTGCAGAAGGACTTAAACGAATATTGATCTTATTGGCATCTACTATATTATCGATGATATAGGCTCTGTATAGATATCCTTTGATCTCTTTGGGTGGGGCTACTACATAGAAATCTCCAAGTTCGCCTTTGACAAGTAGGAGATCTTGCTTGTGGAGGTATTTTATTATGTGACTATCTAAATCAGGCCTAGCTCGGAGACGTACTTTGTTTCCGGTGATTTGTCCTGTAAAAGGTGCAAAAGATTCTTTTGCAAAGAGTGAACAAGATAAAAAAAGAGTGGCCAAAAATATACGCATGTATCCCTACCTTCATCATTAGCTTAACGCTTTAGTCTAGAAGGAAGGATGATAAATGCCAATGGTTTTAGCTGCTTAAGACTGCTTTGATATGCTCACAATTTTTTTCACCGCAGGTGCAACCAATAGGATCTCCTAGGTAGACGTTGTAGAGCTCTTTTTCATCCAGAGGATTGATAACTACGTAGAGTTTATCACTTTTCTGTTCAATATCCCAAGATCTAAAGGTGAGTTCTTCATCGCTTACTTCTTCATCGAAATTTTCTTCAACGGCACCTGAAGATATGTGCAGAGCTTTTGCAATTTGACAATGCATACAGTTGCAATGAGGTTCAGGTTTGGGAAGTTGAGAAGGATCGTCGATACCTAATACTTTGGCAACCGAGGTGATCTTCTTTATGATCTCCGGAGGAAGATCCGGCATATCCTTTGCTTCCGGGTTGTGTTGCATGGCCATCGGAATATTATCTAGGCCTACACCACCGCCTCCTTGCAGAGGAATACCAAAACTCATCTCTTCGAAAGGCTTTTTGGATGATTGGGTAGGTTCTTCTTCTTGTTCCATAAAAGAAGCATGAGCCGTGAATATTTCGTCTATAGTTTCCTCGGAAAGATTAGGGATAGAGATCTTTTTTCCGCTGGAGAGTTCAATGATTACATCACTGCCTTCCATCGAAAGCGAAAGAACATGCTTCCAGGAGGTAGAAATATAGGGGGAAAGAATGAGGCTCTTACTATCGATTTTTTTCATGGAAAGAATTTTACTCCTTTTATCCCCTAATTATACACTCTCCTATAAGATCTGTCAAATTTTTTAGCAGTCGAAGCTTCTTACTGCTGAGTTTTTGTGGTAAGAAATTATTTTACATAGGCAGAAAAATGTTAGGCAGAATTTCCCTAAAGCGGGTATAGAGGGGGAAATGGATGAGATGAAATAGGCTCATCCTGCTTAAGAAACATCAAACTAAGGGTGGAACGTGGCTAGAAAAACCTTTGTTATCGATACAAATGTCCTTTTATATGATCCTTCAGCAATCAAACAATTTAATAAAAATGATGTGGTTATACCTCTTATCGTTTTAGAAGAATTGGACGGTTTGAAAAAACATTCAAATGAACTGGGAAATAATGCAAGAAATGTCATCCGTTACATTGACGGATTGAAAGGTAGTGGCGACTTAAAAGTAGGTATTTCGATACCGGAGGGGCCCAAAGTCCGGATCTCTTTGAACATGCAAAATACCAAGTCTACCCATTTTCCTCTTCCTTTAGATAGAAATAGCAACAAGATCCTTTTAATGGCCTATATGCTCAAAGAAAAAGGTGAGCATGTAGTTTTTGTTTCCAAAGACTTTGTTTCCAGAGTGAAAGCAGAAGCCATGGACATCGAAGCAGAAGATTATGAAAATCTAAAAGTCTCCTTTGAGAAGATGTACAAAGGAATGAAAGAGATAGAAGTAAGCAAGCAAGAAATAGATCTTTTCTTTAAGGAAGGTTCTCTTCCTGATGTGGCGCAACCATTTTATAGCAATGAATATTGTCATATGCAGGCAGGGCCACAATCTTCAGCTCTTTGTAGATATTCTTCTAAGAAAAAACGTTTGGAGCCCCTACTACATGCCCCAAAAGCTATATGGGGTATTACTCCATTGAACATGGAACAAAGATGTGCGATGGATCTGCTCTTACGGGACGATATACAATTAGTCACCATGATAGGGCCTGCTGGAACAGGAAAGACGCTTCTTGCTTTAGCTTGTGGTATGCATATGGCGTTTGATGATAACAAATATAATCGCATTTTAGTTTCCAGGCCTATAGTACCTCTGGGGAAAGATATTGGATATCTGCCTGGAACCAAAGAAGAGAAGTTATATCATTGGATGCAACCTATCTATGATAATTTAGAATATCTTTGTGAAATAACCAGCGGAGAGGGGAATGGCGCATCTTCTCTTGAATTCATAATGGAAAGCAAGAAGATAGAAATGGAAGCTGTTACCTATATTCGAGGAAGATCTCTTCCCAAAATGTATATGATTATCGATGAAGCGCAAAATCTCACTCCCCATGAAGTAAAAACAGTGATATCTAGAGCAGGTCATGGCACGAAAGTAATCCTAACGGGAGATCCCACTCAAATCGACAATCCCTATTTGGATAAGGATTCCAATGGATTAACCTATACCGTTTCGAAATTCCGTAATCAGAGTATCTTTGGACATATAAGCTTAGA
>CAYPKB010000170.1:0-3721 GCA_964411185.1 uncultured bacterium | reverse complement strand
CCTCCCGTAGGAGTCTGGACCGTGTCTCAGTTCCAGTGTGGCTGATCATCCTCTCCATTTCCTTAGCTATTGATGAGTGGTCTCCTGTTACCATCTTAACTGTTACCCCCATCTCTTTTACCTCATCGATTGTCTCTTTTGTATCTTCTCTTGGAGGGTCAAACATAGGGATTAATCCAACAAACTCCCATTTCTGTCCATCTGAAGAGCCTTTAGCTACACCAAGAGTCCGAAAACCCTTTTTAGCAAGTTCTTCCACCTTATTTTCCACTTCTTTTTGATAATCAGGCTGAGATAAGGAAAGGATGATTTGTGGAGCTCCTTTTGCCACTTTAAACTTTGTTCCATCTTCTTTTTGAATCAAGGCTTCTGTCTTTTTGTGCACTGGATCAAAAGGAATAAATTCTTTGCATGAGTATGAGTTTAGCTCTTCTCTTTGGCATGCTGGATAAAATAGCCTGATCAATTGAATCATCAGACTTTTGCTCTGAAGCAAGACTTGCATAAAGAACTACTTCATTTTGTGAAAATTTCCCGAAGGGTTGAATATCTTTTACAGTGAGCTGGTTTTTTGTTAAAGTTCCCGTTTTATCTGAGCACAATAGATCCATACCAGCCAGTTCTTCTATAGCAATTAACTTGGACAAAATTGCTTGTAATTTAGCCATTTTACTTGCACCGATTGCCATAGTCACTGACAATACAGCAGGTAAGGCTACCGGTATTCCTGCTACAATTAATACCAATAAAAATATGGCAATAGATGCAATTTGAAGATGTAGGGAATGCAGAGCATAAATACGAAATAATGAGATTAATAGAACAGTAGTGGCAACAAAAAGAGTAAAAATAATCAAAAATCTACCGATATGAAGAACAGCTTCTTGAAAATGAGATTCTTTTTTGGCAGTTTCTACCAATTTAGCTGTTTTTCCAAAATAGGTATTCATTCCAGTGGCTATGACAAGAGCTATCATTTCACCCTGTTTAACTGTGGAACTGGAATAGACCAAATCTCCTTCCTTCTTATCCACAGGAAGAGATTCACCTGTTAGGGCAGATTGATCAACAGAGAGATATTTTCCCTCAGCTAACTTGATATCTGCTGGTACAATGTCTCCACCTTTCACAGAAATAATATCTCCAACAACTAATTCTTCTGCTGCAATATCCTGCCATTTTCCTTCTCTTAGCACTCTTGCTTTAGGAGCTAATCTATTTTTCAATGCTTCGATGGCACTATCCGCTTTATATTCATGAAAAAAGCCAAGAAGAGCATTAATGAGCAACAAAATCATTATGAGCGAAAAATCAGGCCATCTTTGAAGTAGACCTGATAGCAAGCCTGCAAGCTCTATCATCCAAGGAATGGGACCCCAAAAGAAAGAAAAGAACTTCCTCCACAGAGATTCTTTCTTTTCCATTAGAATATTTTTTCCCGATTCCTGGATTCTTCTTTCTGCCTCTTGTTGAGATAAGCCTTGTTTGAGATCTGTCTTAGTTTTTTGGATCAACTCCTCAATTGGGGATTGAGGATTAAGAGAAGTCATGAATTTTTTCCTATAGATATCTTATTAATCAGATTAAAAAGTTATCTATTTTTGTCAAATTGTAGGAAAAAAAGAGGGAAAAATCCCTCTTTACTGAATGGTCTCTTTTTGGATAGGAAGTTCTGGAGATTGCGAGGATTGATTACTTACAATTTCTTCCACTTTATTCATTACATCAAGGCCAAATGATTGCTTGATTTGTTCCATAGGAACATTAGTACGACTCAAAATTTCTGAAACAATTTCTTCTCTATCGATATCATTTTGTGATTCAATTTTGCCTTCTACATCTTGCAGAACGTTAGCATAATTAGGAGTAGAACCAGCTAAAAAAGCTGCTTCTAAGATGATATGTATATCACCTTCGGGTAATTTTCTTTTTTCATAAGCTTTCTGCAAAGCCTTAGCCATTTTGTCGTAAGCCATTAAATCTACACTTTCATGCTCAGGTTCCAATCTTTCCCTTACATTAGCAACGTGAGTTTGGAGTCTGTGAATGGTAGATGGCTGGACAGGCTCTTGGTTTTTTTGGGGGGAGAAAAAATAAAAACCTCCGAGGAGAACCAAAAGTGTAATAACAATATATTTAGAAAATTTTTTCATTTGTATATTCCCAATTTTTCCTAAGATTGTAACAAATTAGATATAAAAAAGATACCTTTATAAGGAAAGAATATAATTTATTTTTTAAGAAATTGTAAAACATTCATTACGCTTGTAGGACTCAGGGAAATAGAATCAATTTTTTTCTCAATTAAAAATTTGGCAAACTCTGGATAGGTACTAGGAGCCTCTCCACAGATGCCAACTTTGATTTTTTTCTTGTGAGCTTTTCTAATAATTTCTTGGATGGCCAACAATACGGCTGGATTTTTTTCATCAAATAGAGGGGAGAGGATTTCAGAATCTCTGTCTACACCCAATACCAGCTGAGTCAGATCATTGGAACCAATAGAAAAGCCATCGAAATGTTCGGCAAATTCTTCTGCTAGAATTACGTTTGAAGGAATTTCTGCCATCATATAGATTTTTAAACCTTTCTGACCTCTTTTGAGCCCATTTTTTTGCAAGATTTTGTGAACTTCTTCAGCTTCTTCTAAGGTTCTGCAAAAAGGAATCATGATGATTACATTTTCAAATCCCCAGAACTCTCTTACAACTTTAATGGCTTGGCATTCTAGAGCAAAACCCTCTAGATAACGCTCGTTATAATATCTACTAGCTCCTCGAAATCCTAACATAGGGTTTTCCTCTTTTCCCTCGAAATAGGATCCTCCAATCAGATTGGCATATTCGTTTGTTTTGAAATCGCTCATACGAACAATAACTGGATAGGGATGTTGGGAAGAAGCTATTTTGGCTATATTTTTACTGAGTTTAGCTACAAAATAATCGGTTTTTACTGGATATTCTTTTGTGAGTTCTTCGATCTGTTTTTTGGTGCGTATGTCTGTGATTCTATTGTGATATACCAATGCCATGGGATGAATTTTCACAATATTGGAAATAATAAATTCCATTCTAGCAAGACCGATACCCTTAGTGGGTAATCTCCACCACCTATATGCTTCTGTAGGACTGGCTATATTTAGCATAATTTCAACTGGCAACGCAGATGAAGATAGAATGGGAATTTCTTTTTCCTCGAATTTCAAACTACCCCGATAAATGTTGCCTTTTTCTCCTTCCGCACAAGATAGAGTCACTTCTTTTTCATTTTGTAGTTTTCGCGTTGCATCATTAGTACCTACGATAGCTGGAATTCCAAGTTCTCGGCTGACAATAGCTGCATGAGAAGTTCTTCCACCTTGATCTGTAATAATCCCTTTGGCTTGTTTCATAATGGGAACCCAATCAGGAGAAGTCATAGTAGTGACTAAAATAGACCCTTCTTTGAATGTAGAGATCTTATTTACATTATCTATAACCTGGACCTCTCCTTGGGTGATTGCTTCGCCTATGGCAAGCCCTGAGCAAAGAATTTTCCCTTTTTCTTTGAGCGAATAGGAAAAAAAGGTTCCTTTCTTTTGCGATTGGACCGTTTCGGGCCTTGCTTGCACAATAAAAAGATCTCCTGATATTCCATCTTTTGCCCACTCAATATCCATAGGACATTGGAAGTGTTCTTCAATGATCAAACCCCAAGAAGATAAAGTAATGATCTCTTCGTC
>CAYPKB010000169.1:0-3745 GCA_964411185.1 uncultured bacterium | reverse complement strand
TATATGCAAACAAAAAGCTTCGAACGCTTCTAGATCTTCCTTTGATTCCCAATTAAAGGCTTTAGTCTCGGTAGAGGGATCTGTAAAATGGTGAAAGGTAACAATCGGTTTGATACCATTTTGTATCAAACACTCTACTAGTTTCACACACTTCTTGGTCTCTTCAGAAATTTTAAGCTCATATTTAGCCGCAGCTTCATCGGTCAAACCGGTTCTATCTAGAAAACCTTTTTCACCACTTCTTAAACGCATTTCCGGATCCACGAGATCCCAACTAACAGAAAATCTGAACTGGCTTACACCAATTATACGTAGTAAAGAGGCAAGGCCTTCTGGGTTGTCTAGTAATTTGGGAGTATAAAAGGGAGATCCGAGCTTTTGTAGATATTCAGCTCCCGGTATATTTGCTGACTTTTTAGAAGAGGCTGGGCCGAGAATACTGTTATAGTGATTGCTAAATTGATTGTGGGGCTGCTCATCCGGCCCGTAATCCTGGAATGATGCTGTAGCAAATCCTAAGATTTGTTCCACTCTTCTTTCTCCAAGAGGCTCAAGCGGTGCTTCCAAATCGCCATATCTAGCAAAATTCAATAGATTGTCTTCCCTACTAAAAAGAAGATTTGTCCCATAATGGTGGATAACATGAAAACAATGGTAGACAAGAGAAAAAAAAATCGCAGGAGAAAGACAAGCCATACACCGAAAAACCTGAAGGGCATATATAGCTACTCTTTCTGCTATAGGATTTTCTCTGGGCAATAAAGAGGTTTCTACTTGATGCAGGAAGAATGATGAAACTCTGTCTGAAAGTGCAAGTGGTGTCATATATCCCCTCCTCGAAAAGGGAATATTAACACTTTGTTAACATTCCATAAACAGAATTTTAAATAGAGCGGCCGAATAAGACCGCTCTTATAAAGGATCTATTTCCCGCAGACAGGGCATTTACCATGCTGAGGATGCTTGTGTTGTTCCTCTGGCTTATGTTGTTTTCCAGCTTTATGCTGTTGCTTTTTCTCTGCTTGTTTGTTGTTATTGTTTTTGTTCTTTCTAACCATTTGAAGCCTCCCTCTTGTTGACAGCCTTTCTAATTCTTATTTTTATCAAAAAACCAATAACTAATAAACACCATTTTATTAATTAATTTATTAAACATCTAATTACTAGCCACTTTATAGTTATAAAAAAATTTATAACTGATAATGAGTTACTTAGATAATAAGAGAAATTAAGAAACAGACTATGAATTAGTTAGATTACTAAGTTCTTGTAAAGATTGAATTGTCTTACGATCTATTTCAAAGGAGCAATGCTCATGAACGATTTCCGGAGGATAAAATATTTGTTCTGCACAAGTTTTTTCGATAGGTTTCCACACAAAATAAAATTTCTTGTGAGGCAACAGCTTATATCTTGAAAGCAAGCTAAAAGCAAGACTTGCTTGTGCCAAAATTACCCGATCATGGCCCACGGCAGTCAAGTGCGGTTTATCGCCAATTTGTTCTCCGGCCTGAATAATGCGCTCTTGTATCCCTTTTTGGGAGAAAAACTCGGAGTCTTCCACTAAATCGATTTGCACTTTTGCTAAACGCACTATACAAGATATGAGATGTTTCGTAATCCGGTTATTGAGTATATGAGCCAAAAACTTTTGGAATCTGCTGGTTTCTTCATGCTCCGAGATAGCTTCAAAAAATCTTGTGGCTAGCACAGAGGCGATAGTGGCAGTAGAACTAAAGGTCATAGACCTAATAATGAAAGGGATATTGTGACTCTCTGGGTACTCTTCTACAAACAATCTCGTAGCTCTTCCCATCAAAGCAGCTCCTAGAGATGTACCCACTGGAACGATTGTTCGAGCTCTTAGCATACTTCTTGCATAATGAAGAGCTGTCAATTGAGCATCTACCATACGATCCATAGTAGGAGTGCTTTCACTTCTCCCTGCCCCGGGGCCGTTCACTACAAGAAGGTTATATCCATGCTTATGAAAATATTTAAAAAGATAAAAGGTATTCTCCACTATCGTGGCATTTCCAGGACAATAGACTATCCATTGTTTCGAAGCAGGATAGTTTTGAAGAGTATAGCCGCTATATTTTACTCCATCGCTTTCTAAGCATATTGGTCTTATTTTCCAATCAAGAGGTAGACTTTTTCTCTTGGTATTTCCTTTTCTAATCTCATATTCTTTTTCTGAAAAAGCTTTAGGGTATAAAAATTTGGAAAGAGCTATGTTTTCTAACCAATTTCGGAAAAGACTCATTAACCCCCAAGGAAAAATGAGTATTTTCAATGCTAGGATAGTTACCTTTTTTACACGGCTGACAAGAGATGGCTCTATGACAAAATCAGGAATGCCAAGCGAATCTTTGTATTCAACAGGCTTATAGGAATCACAAGGAGGAGAACTTGTAATATAAGAGTACATTATGACCAACTCTTTATTATTCGAAATGAAAGTATATCAAAAATAATGATAATTCAGAATGAAAAAAATCATATAAATTAAAAATTTATAAATTAATAATTGATGCAAAAAAATATATTGAGTTAAAGAGTAGGAATTTCTTCAAAGGAGATTCGACTTACATTATTCTTTAGAGGATCAACCTGGAGCCAATCAAATGAAAAATTGATTTGATTTATACAGAAAAAAGGATGAAAAATAGTCCTAAAGCCTTCATACTCTGCCTTATTTTTATGGAGTGAAAAAATGGGAAAAAAGTTTTTTTATCTCTTGTTTGGTTTTTGTACATGTTTGTTCGCACAGGAGAAATTTATGAATAAAGAAATCGTTTGCCTTGAAACTACAGAAGGAAATATTGAAATTGAGCTTATGCCCTCTGTAGCCCCAAAAGCCTGTGAAAATTTTCTTACACTAGTGAAAGATCATTATTACGATGGAATTATTTTTCACAGAGTCATCAAAGATTTTATGGTACAAACCGGAGACCCTACAGGTACAGGAAGAGGAGGACAATCTTGTTGGGGGAAACCCTTCAAAGATGAGTTACGTGCAGATATCGCTTTTGACACCCCTGGCATTGTAGCTATGGCAAATGCAGGTCCTAATACCAATGGTAGTCAATTTTTTATCACTACAGCAAAGACACCTTGGCTAAATATGAGACACACCATTTTCGGTAAGGTTGTCAGAGGTTATGAAGTAGTGGATAGACTACAAAAATCAGCTACTAATCCTATGGATAAACCTCTTGAAGAGAAAAAAATACTTCGAGCCTATATAAAAACAAGCTAATGAAGAAAAAAGAAGATAGTCAATCCCTTTATGAAAAAGGAAAAAGATGCTTCGAAAGCGGCTCTTCTTCTTTATCATTGAAAGAAGGGGCTGAGTTATTAAAAGAAGCCTCGGAAATGGGGCATATGAAAGCCCAATATAACCTTGCCATATGTTACCATCAAGGAACAGGGGTTATTCAATCTTTCGAAAAAGCTTTCCATTATTTATGTTTAGCAGCCAAGCAGGGTCATGCAAGAGCTAACTATACTCTTGGCTGCTATTATTCTTTTGGTCTATATCCTCTCCCCTCTGAAAAAAAAGCTTTAGAATATTACCTAAAAGCAGCGGAAAAGGGTCTTCCCGAAGCCCAGTATAACGTAGCAGTCCTCTTATTGAGCGGCAAAGAAACTCCACTATCTCCAGAAGATGCCTTCTTTTATTTCCAGCAGGCAGCAGATCAAGGATATGCAGACGCCCAATATAATTTAGGGCTTTGCTATC
>CAYPKB010000168.1:0-3766 GCA_964411185.1 uncultured bacterium | reverse complement strand
CCTCTCCTGTTGCTACATCATCAGGTAATTCTATTCTCGATATTTTTATTTCTTTGTGCATCTATAGCAAAAGCAGACGAGAGTTTTTCATATGAAAATAGAGGAGATAAGAAAAGTAAGAAAAAAGATAGGATCTTCATATTCCCAAACCAAGAGTATTAGAAACAACCGGAAAGAGAGTATAAAAATGAATCAAAAAATTCAAAGCGATTGGATTCGATCTTTCAGATCTTCCAATTCTTGTTGAAGCTGGTCTGGAAAATGTTTGCCAAATTGTTCGAAATACCCTTCCAATTCAGCTATTTCATGCAACCACTCTTTTTTGCTAAAAGAAAAAAGCTGCGAAATATCGATATCGAGTCCTTGGCAGTTCAACTCTTTAGGCAGATAGCCGATAGGAGAATCTTCTGCCTCAGCTTTTCCGTCACATCGGCTACAAATCCACTCAAGCACACGGATATTTTCTCCAAATCCGGGCCATAGAAAGTCCCCTTTTGCATCTTTTTGGAACCAATTCACCTGGAATATTTTGGGTAATTTTTCTGGAGAGCTCTTTCTGCCAATATCTAACCAATGGGCGAAGTAGTCTCCCATATTGTATCCACAAAAAGGGAGCATAGCAAAAGGGTCATGTCTCAATTTTCCAAGAGTCCCTCTGGCGGCGGCTGTCATTTCTGAAGAGAGAGAGGCTCCCATAAAAACCCCATGCTCCCAACTGCGTGATTGATAGACAAGTGGAATGACAGAAGATCTTCTTCCTCCAAAGATGAAAGCATCGATAGGCACCCCTTTTGGATCATCATAAGAAGGATCTAGAATGGGACATCTGGTAATGTTTACAGTAAAACGAGAGTTTGGATGAGCTGCTTTTTCTTGTAGATCAGGTGTCCAAGCTTTTCCTTTCCAATCTGTCAGATGAGAAGGTATTTTTTCATCCATTCCCTCCCACCAGATATCTCCATCATCTGTTAAAGCTACATTAGTAAATATCGTATCTCTTTCCAGCATAGCCATAGCATTAGGATTGGTCTTTTTGGAGGTGCCTGGTGCTACTCCAAACATCCCATATTCTGGATTGATAGCCCAAAGTCTTCCATCTGTACCAAATTTCATCCAGGCTATGTCATCTCCTACACATTCAATTTTCCACCCCGGTAAAGAGGGTTGGAGCATGGCAAGATTTGTTTTTCCGCAGGCAGAAGGAAAAGCAGCAGCAAGATATTTTTTTTCTCCTTTGGGATTGGTAACGGCCATGATCAACATATGTTCTGCTAACCACCCCTCTTCTCTAGCCAGAACAGATGCAATTCGAAGAGCAAAACATTTCTTTCCTAAAAGAGCATTGCCACCATAACCACTTCCATAAGACCAGATAGATTTTTCCTTTGGGAAATGTACGATATGTCTCTGGTCTGGGTTACAGGGCCAGGAGACATCCTGCACTCCTGGATCTAAAGGGACTCCTACAGAATGAATGCAAGGAATAAACTGCTTTTTTTCTTCTATCATTCGCAAGGCATCTTTGCCTACACGGGTCATAAGATGCATATTCACTACTACATAGGGAGAATCTGTAATCTCTACCCCAATATAGGATTTATCAGAGTGGTATGGCCCCATACTAAAAGGGATTACATACATCGTTCTCCCCTTCATGGATCCTTGAAAAAGCTCTTCTAATTTCTCTTTCATCTCGATCGGGTCTTTCCAATTATTGGTAGGCCCTGCATCGATTTTTTTTTCAGAGCAGATAAAGGTTTGTTCTTCTACGCGGGCTACATCCTCAGGATCCGATCGCGCTAAAAAGCTATTGGGTCTTAGGTCGGGATTGAGTTTTTGCCATTTCCCCTCTTTGGTCATGAGTCTGGCAATAGCATCGAATTCTTCTTTCGATCCATCACAAAGATGTAGGGTATCTGGAGTGCAAAGGTTTATCTGTTCTTGAATCCATTCTTTGAGAGGTAAATAGTTTGTCCATTCATCGATTGACTTTTCAAACTCTGTCAAGATGAGTTACCTCCCTGATTAGGCAACCTGCTAGGCCGTAGCTTTTTTCTTTTTCAATTTATCTAGGAAATCGAGTGCTTTTCCTGTTCCTAAGCAGACGGCTAACAGAGGATTATGAGCTACAAAGACAGGAAGACCTGTCTCTTTAATAAGAGCTTTATCCAACCCTTTGATAAGAGCTCCTCCTCCTGCAAGGACCATCCCTTTTTCCACCAAATCAGCCGCAAGTTCTGGAGGACATTTTTCTAGCGTGAGCTTTACACTTTCAATTATTTGTTGCGTTGGTTCCGCAAGACATTCTCTGATTTCTACAGAGTTAATTCTTTTTGTGATAGGAAGGCCTGCCACTTGATCTCGGCCTCTTACTTCCATCTCCAACTCATTGTTCCCTAAAGGATAGGCAGACCCAATGGTCATTTTGATCTCTTCTGCCGTCTTTGGTCCTATCATTAAATTATAGGTTCTTCTCATATAATTCATGATACAATCATCAAACTCATCCCCTGCTATACGCAGTGATCTGGATTCAACAATGCCTCCAAGAGAAATAATAGCAATCTCAGTGGTACCTCCCCCAATATCTATGATCATATTGGCGTTAGGTTCATGCACTGGAAGATCTACTCCAATGGCCGCAGCCATTGGCTCTTCTATAAGCACAACTTCTTGCGCTCCTGCATGTAGTGCAGAATCTTCCACAGCTCTTTTTTCTACACCTGTAATGCCTGAGGGAACGGCTATCAAAATTTTCGGACGAAAAAGAGAGCGGGCTGGAGATACTCTCCGGATGAGCTCTTTTAACATTCCTTCTGCTATTTCAAAATCTGCAATTACACCATCTTTCATGGGTCTTACAGCATGAATTTTTCTAGGAGTTTTTCCCAACATGGCCTTAGCTTTATGTCCCACAGCTAGCACTTCATTGGTCAAAGAATCCACAGCAACAACAGAAGGTTCAGCAAGGACAATTCCTTTGCCCTTCACATAGACTAATGTGTTTGCTGTTCCCAAGTCGATCCCAATATCGGAAGAAAACATATGAGAGAGTCTAGAGAATTTAGATTCTAAGAAAGTAGATAGAGAAGAGATGAGAAATTTAGACCGATTTTTGAAATTATTCGCCATGATCCATGCTTAGGTTAGGTTTGCAAGAGTTCAAGAACATCTTCCCATGTCAATTTAGAAATCGCCTCATCATCACAACTGACCACTTTTTTGACGAGTCCTTTCTTTCTTTTTTGCATTTCGATGATCTTCTCTTCAATAGTATGCAATGTGACTAATTTGTAGGAAGAGACAGATTGTTTTTGACCAATTCTATGTACCCTGTCTGTTGCTTGGTTTTCAACTGCAGGGTTCCACCACATGTCATAATGGATTACACTATCTGCTCCTACAAGATTCAATCCTGTTCCCCCTGCTTTCAGAGATACTAAAAAGACAGGAATTTTGGGATTTTCATTGAACTCTTTTACCACCTGCATCCGATTTTTTGTCGCTCCATCAAGATAACAAAAATCAATTCCCTTTTGATCGAAGTCTTCTCTCATAATCTGCAACATTTTCGTATATTGGCTGAAAATGACTGTCTTATGGCCACCTCCAACTAACGAATCTAACAACTCGAGTAACATTTCATATTTTGCACTATCCCCACTTTCTGCCTTTTCCTTGGCAAAAATGGCAGGATGACAACAGATCTGTTTTAATCTAGTGAGCGTAGCAAGCACATGAATCTGTACTTTTTCAAAACCCTCTT
>CAYPKB010000167.1:0-3823 GCA_964411185.1 uncultured bacterium | reverse complement strand
AAAAAGATTCTCTTACGGTTAAGATTGGCAAAGTGGCTTTAGCGATACTCTCAGGTGGAATCATTCCCTTGCTATTTTTTTTAGCTAAGGCTTTCATCCGAAGTAGACACTCTTTTATCCTATTACGAGTGGCAAAATCCTCTCCTAAGTACTCTTCTCGTAAAAAATCTTCATCCAACTCTTCTCAAATTCGCTCTTCTAAAGTATATACCTTCAATCGGAATGATCTTCCAAAATCGAGCGATAGCACTTCAAACGAAGAGGTAGATCAAAGCCCTTCCTCTCCTTTTGTGTTACAATCTCCACCTCCCAAGCTCTCCAATAGAGCTTTGCAGAGTAGCCCAGTCGCTATGGATGAAAAAAAATTGGAGCTACCAAACAGTGACGTAGGGGAGAAACCGGTGGAAGATCTGGATTTACATGAAGAGGAGGAGAGAGGCCCACACACTGAAGAGATTAGTTCACAAGAGTCTGATTCTGCTGAAAACTTTCCTATAAATGGAGCAGGAGAGAGTCCTCAAGAAGACATTCCAGAAATAGCAGCCGTAATAAGCTCAGCCTCAAAAACCACAGTTGTAGCAAACTCCCACTTACCTGATAGTAAGAAAATCGCGAGCCCATCCTCTCCATCTAATGAACCTATAAGCCCACCAAATTCTGCTATCAGTAGCAAGTTTTCCCCTAGAGAGTCAGAAAAGAAAACAAAAGGAGAAGAAGAGGAAAGCAAAGAAGAGTATGTTGATCCCATCAACAATAGAGCCTCTGTAGATAATAGCACTACTTCTTCACTTGCCCCCGAAGAAAACTGGCCAGCTGATAATCAAAGTGAGGGTCAATCTGTGGACTTTCGGCAAATAGTACTGAAGAAAATCCAATCAGCAAAAGAGAACAGTGCAACCGAATTAGACCTATCCAATCTTCGAATTTCGAACTTTCCTGAGACTATTTTGGAGGATTGTCCGCAATTGAAAAAACTCAATCTATCCGGAAATAATATAAAAACTATCCCTTCCGAACTCAAACTAGACAATCTTACTTTCTTAGATTTATCTTACAACAAGATAAAAGAAATGCCTCAGGGTATTTTCCTGCCCAAGCTAGAAGTTTTAAACCTGAATAAAAATCCCATCGAAGGACTAGAAGGAATTAGACACTGTCCATCTATGCTTCATTTGATTTTACCCGAGGATATAAAATTGGATGAAGAGAACGATGCAATTGCTAGAAAATTTCATTTTGGAAAAGATCAAACTTTAGAAGAAATTTCCCAGATGATGAATAGAATTCGGAGAGCAAAAAAAGAGAATAGCTCTTCGTTAGATCTTTCTAATCTCTCTCTTAGACAATTACGTTTGGCAAGTATTAAAGAAATGAAAAATCTTACAAGCCTCAACCTTGCTGGTAATTATTTGAAAGCCATTCCGGAACTCCCCAAGCAATTGACTCATATAAATGTTAGTGACAATCCTATTGAGGATTGGAGCGGCTTATATACTTTACCTCATCTAACGGAATTGAGATTTTCTACAGATATGAAGCCACCTATTGATCTAATCACAAAGATTAATAAGCAATATTCCGAGCCAGTATCTCAACATGATGAAAGTTATGGCGATGCTCCTTACCAATTCGAAGGGATGTAACCAAAAATCTATCACCGCTGAGAGAATGTTTTTTTAAGAAGTTTTTTGCCTCCTTTTTTATAAATCATTTATTTTAAAATATATATATTTCACATCTATTTGAGTTTCTGATTGTTATATTTATAAATAATTTTTACTTATGTATTTTTAATATAGTTTAGTTTATAATTTTATTTTTAAGTTAAAATTATGAGTAATTCTGTTCCTTTCAGTTATAATATAACCTATCCTAATCCTAAAAGTTGGGGGGAGTGGTCACAAGAGAAAATCGAAGGATATTTCTTTTGCGGTAAAACCGTGAAAGTAATCCAACCTGGAAAGGTTCTCTTGGTAGAGAAGGAAGAGTCTCTCACGCAAAAGATCTTTAAAGTAGCTATCGGTATTCTCACAGCAGGTATCATTCCTCTGTTTTTTTTGCTAGCTAAAGCTATGATTCGAAGTAGACAATCTTTCGAGATGATGGAAAAATCATCCAAACCTTCTCAATACAATAAAGAAGAAAGAATTGAGCCAGAAAATAAGATCGAAGATTTATCTTCCTCAGAGAGGAATGATCCTAACGAAAAAATCGATGAAGCTCCCAATACCAGCAAGCTTGAGTCATGTATAAATCAATCTGGAGATTTTTATTCACAGAGAAAAGAACGCATAGAAAAAGTAAAGGAGATAAGTCAATCTTTATATCAATATGCAAACGAGCTTTTTTCTAAAAGGGGGAATGAAAAAGTTTCCATTTCTCCATCTTCTTTGTCAGCTGAAGATTGTATGGGGATACTTCGACCATGGGCTCAATCTGCCCCTTCCTACAATAAAGTAGAGGTCGATAAAGAAAATAGAGAAGAAGCCTTTAAAAGAATTAAAGATGTTCATACCAAGAAGGGAAAAATATTGAATTTATCAAACCTTGCCCTTCGTTCTCTACCTATAAATTTGAAATTTCTAGAAAGTGTAGAAGAGATTGACATAAGAGGAAATGGTTGGACAGAGGAGTGGATTAGTAAGTTAGATAACTTTCTTCCTCCGATGGTAAAGAAAGTAAGTATGGATTTTAATCGAGCGATTCCTCCCCATCTTTTTCCTATAATAGAGATAGAAAGAGCATACTTTTATGAAGAATTGGCCAATTTTTCTTTTGTAAATGGTCTTATAGATGAAAATAGATTCCAAGCGTCTAAAAAAATTATCGAGGCTATGGTAAATAGAAGTAAAGAGCTTGATCTTAGTAATCTTAGGTTAACAGCTCTTCCGAACTATCTTTCCGAACTAGTTGATCTCCGGGAATTACATATCACAGGAAATCCAATTAGATCTTTTCCAAGAGATCTATCAGATGGGGCTTCCTTTTTACAGAAAATATATTATTCCCCAGAGCCCGGTCTAAATACGGAAGGATTGCCTACATCCTTCACAGGTAAATTTCGACTCGGAAATTAACATCTCTGACATATTCCTAAAGCAAAGCCAAAAAAAGTGGTCTGAGGTTAGACTCTTTCCCATTCCTATCCTCGTTGGGTATGCCAAACGCCCCTCTATGGTATCTCTATAGAGATAGCAACCCAAGAATTCAACGAATCCGTTTGAAGAGGTGAGCTTTCCCGCTTTTGTTGTATTTTCTATCAAAATTATATTTCTCTTTTCTAACGTGTAAGGTATAAGACTTTGCCCACATTCAATAAGGAGAGTGCTATATGGCAAATATGACCTATGGAGCATCCAATACGGCGATGCAAGAATGGAATCAGTTGGCTCAACGGTTCTATAGTAAACCTTATGCTAATTTAGATATTCATAGTAAAGCTATCGTTTATCGTGTATGGCAATGGTCTAAGATGAATAGAAAGGACGTGGCTCTTTGGGTTGTCACAAAAGCAGCTCTCACGGCACTTGCTTTTGCTACTGGTTCTGGACGTGCTTATCTTTTTGCTTCCTATCTGAGGCATAACCTGATCGGATATGCTTCTATCTTAAAAATGAGTGACAATGAAACAGTCCGAGATATAGCTGAATTGTTTGATAGAGTGATTAATAATCCTTTAGCCGATTTCCTATGTATAGGAACTTTTAGTAATAAAAGTTCTCATAAGAGTTGAAAGAGCTTCGAATAGATCTATGAGAAAGATCCTCTAAGGAGATCTTTTTTACCTATCTAACCTAGTTTTTAACGTCTGATAATTTTTATT
>CAYPKB010000166.1:0-3833 GCA_964411185.1 uncultured bacterium | reverse complement strand
CTTCTTGAAAAAGAGGTTCCAATTGAGAATCTACAATAGTGCCTAGTATTACACCTTGTGCTCCATGGGATACGCTATATTGTAAACCCTCTAACATCATAAAAGGGCCTTTTTGCATAGAAATGCGTGAAATGACGGAAATCAGAGGAGAATCTCCTACAGGCAAACCTAATTCTCTTTGTACTTTCCTTTTATTTTCCTTTTTAGCTTCTATCAGTTCATCTACAGAAGAAGAGGTGCTATAATTTTTAGCTAATGCATTATCATTTCCCGGGTTCCATAAATAGGGATCAATACCATTTAGGATGCCTAGCAGGTTGTTTTTTTTAGCTCGTAACGTTTTTTCCAGCCCAAAGGCATGTTCTACCGTTAGAATTTCATAAGCATAATTGGGTGAGACTGCAACTATGGTAGAACTTTTGAAAATACCTATTTGCAAGAGATTGACCCGATCAGAATGATTTTGGTAGATAGTTGCTTCTGCAAGATATTTTTTTCTGGGAATACCTATATTCTCTAATGGCTCTAAAGTAGTGATTCCTTGGTATTGAAGGTTATGAATATTTAATACAAAACCTCCGATCTGCATACCAGATTTCCA
Source organism: uncultured bacterium (assembly GCA_964411185.1). Lineage (GTDB taxonomy): Bacteria > Chlamydiota > Chlamydiia > Chlamydiales > SM23-39 > CAYPKB01. The sequence continues at coordinate 3,232 of CAYPKB010000166.1, read as the reverse complement.
AAAAATTTCTTCATATAAAAGAGGGGTGATCGAGACATGCCAATCATGGAGATGTACAATATCGATGGGGTGTTTTCTTTTATGCAAAAATTCAAGAGCAGCACGGCAAAAATAGAGATATCTTTCGATATCATTTGATCCAGTATAAATCATTCCTTCTTGAAAATATTTTTTTGGATGATCTGGTTCAATCAAATAGACGGTACATTCCTCGATAATCGTTTTCCAAACTTTATTGGGGTACCAGGTTTGGTTTTCTAAGGAGGGTAGATTTTTTTCTACGAGCTCTGCTTCCTGCAGGTAGGATGGGTCGATGAGATCATATTTGGGAAGAATGATCTCCACTTGATTGCCCTTCTTTTGCAGCTCTCTACTAAGTCCTATTATCACATCGGCAAGACCTCCCATTTTTGCGATGGGAGCTAACTCTGCGGCTAAGTGGGTAATGTGCATAGATCTTATCAATTCTTTTCTTATTACCACTCTATATATAACTTTTGATTATCCATGCCAAGAATTCTTGCAAATAATACTCTTCCTTTCATACCATGGTTCCTGTTTCGAAGTTATTTGAAGAAATAATTGGGGTGTAGCCAAGCGGTAAGGCAGCGGTTTTTGGTACCGCCATGCGGAGGTTCGAATCCTCCCACCCCAAGGCTTATTGACAATCTAAGCATCGATATCGACAAATGATGCAAGTTCCTTTATGATATTTTCCGGCTCATCACATCTGAAGCTAGCAAAGGAAATTGCCTCACATCTATCGGAAGAGCTTGGGAAAATTGAATGTAGCCAGTTTCCTGATTTGGAAACAAATGTTCGGATCTTAGAGCGGGTGGTAGATAAAGAAATTTTTCTTGTCCAATCACTGGGAAAAGATCCAAACAAATTTTTGATGGAGCTTTGTGTTGCAGCAGATGCCTTACAAAGAGCATCTTGTAAAAGAATTACTGCAGTAGTTCCTTATATGGGATATACAAGGCAAGATCGATATATAGAAGGAGAGCCGATAACAGCAAAATTGATAGCAAAGCTGTTAGAAGCAAGTGGAATTGAAAGGTTAATTACCATGGATCTCCATACAGAACAGTTAGAGGGTTTTTTTGAAATCCCCATTTGCCACATATCGGCAAGGAAATTGTTTATGAAAGAGATAGAAAAGCTTCCTCTATCGCGTCCAATAGTAGTAGCTCCGGATGCAGGAGGAGCGAAATTGGCGGCAAGATATGCATCAGATCTTTCCTGTGAGATGGCTATTGTTCAGAAAAAAAGAGGGCAGAAAACAGGCGAGCTAATGGGAGAGGTAAAAAACAAAGAGGTTCTCATAGTGGATGACATTCTCTCTACTGGAGAGACATTAGAACAATCTGTAGATTTATGTAGAAGAAAGGGAGCTAAAACAATTTATGCTTTTGTTTCGCATGGACCTCTCGCTGAACACTCCGCTACTCCGGATCTAGATGGTCTTTTTGTTACAGATTCCGTCGCAAAAACAGAAGGAAAATGGAAAGTAGTCCCTTCCGCTTCTCTTTTTGCTAACGCCATTAATCAATACCAATCAAATATAATGTAAGAGAGAGTATTATGAAATTGACTGCCCATGAGCGTTCCAAGTCTAAAAAAGGTGACGTAAATAGAGTGCGTCACGCGAAAGATGTTCCGGCTGTTGTCTACGGCTTTGATCACAGCAGTCTTCCTATTTTTATCAAAGGGGAAGATATGGATGCCTTTCTTAGGAAAGTATCTAAAGATAAAGTAACTACTACGCCTATAGATCTTGAGATAGGTGGAAAGGTGCAAAAAGCCCTGATTAAAGAGCTGCAATACCACAAAACAACCTATAAGCTACTCCATGTCGATTTTTTAGTGGTTCCGAAAGAAAAGAAAATCAAAGTAGATGTACCTATTACCTTACATGGCACTATGGAATGTGCAGGGGTAAAACTAGGGGGAATCATTCGCAGAACCATTCGATATCTTCCTGTTGAGTGTTTGCTAAAAGATCTTCCTAAGGAGTTTATTTTAGATGTTAAAGAGATGTTGTTGGGAGATTCCAAGAAGCTTTCTGACATACAACTTCCTGCCGGTGTAAAGCCTCTTGCGAAAATGAATGAGGTAGTAGTCGCAGTTGGAAAACGATAAGGCACCGCATCTACTAATTGGATTAGGGAATCCGGGCCTTGCGTATATAGGAACGCGCCATAATATTGGCTTTGCTGTCCTCCAAGAGATGGCAAAAGAACATGGACTTTCCTTTGAAAAAAAAAGGAAATGGCTATCAAAAATAGCCATATGGGAAGAAAAAAATATCGTTTTAGCTTTGCCCCAAACTTATATGAACCTGAGTGGAAGGGCGGTAAAAAAGTTGCGCGTTGGATTTAATGTTCCCATAGAAAAAATTTTAGTGATAACGGATGATTGTCATCTTCCCTTTGGAAAAATTCGATTACGAGCCAAAGGTAGCAACGGGGGACATAACGGACTTCGGGATATAGAAAATGCTTTACAAACGCAGGAGTATCCTAGACTACGGGTTGGTATTGGAGAACCTCCGCCAGCAGAAAATTTAGAAGATTTTGTAGTAAATCGTTTTTCTCCTGCAGAAAAAATGGAGATTCCAGCTATTATAGCAGCCGCCATCAATATTATAACGGATTGGTGGAGATATGGAATTGCTCATGCTATGAATGAGGCAAATGCAAAGATAATCAAAGATTTAGGAGATAAAGAATGAGAAAGCGGCTCTATGAAGGAATGTTTATCATTAGTGCCACTCTTAGCGATCAACTTCGGAAGAAGGCGCTAGATAAAATCACCGATGCGATTGTAGAAAGAGGTGGAGAGATTCACAAAATCCATGATATGGAACGAAAAAAACTGGCCTACACTATCGAAAAAAAGAAAGAGGGTCACTACTATTTAGTTTACTTTACAGCCCCAGCTGACAGTTTAAAGGAGCTATGGAAAGAGTGGCATTTAAATGAAGATTTACTTCGTTTCATGACACAAAAAACAACGGAAGTAAAAGAATCTCTTACATTCGAACCGGTTGAGGTATAAAATTTATGGTAAAATCATCTGATTCCATTTTCTCAAAGAAAAGAAAAAGTTGTCCTTTCACTGCTGCTAAAGTGAAAGAAATTGATTACAAAGATGTAGATTTGTTAAGAAAATTTGTTACAGACCGTGGAAAAATCTTGCCAAGACGAGTCTCTGGTATCTCTAATAAATA
>CAYPKB010000165.1:0-3847 GCA_964411185.1 uncultured bacterium | reverse complement strand
TGAAGTAAAAGCCCTCTATTTCGGAGGGGGTGTGACAAGCAACCAATTCTTTAGATCTCTTATCCAAGAAAATTTTTCTATGCCCGTTTTTTTTCCTGAAAAAAATCTTTGCATGGATAATGCGGCTATGATCGCTGGACTTGGATACCCACTCTTTCAAAAAAATGGACCCGACATTTTGACTCTCTCTGCAGAGCCAAGAATCCCCTTGGGTTAAAAAGAGTATTTGTTCTACAATTTTCTCCAAAAGGATTTTTATATGGCAAAAAAAGGCGCTAGAGAAAAAATCAAATTGAAAAGTACAGAGAGTCCAACTACCTATTGGACTATGAAAAACAAAAGAAATACTACGCAACGTATAGAACTGAAAAAATATGATAAAGTTCTAAAAAAACATGTGCTTTTCAAGGAAGCTAAGTGAAATTGCGCTTTTTTCCGTTTGAGTTGTCCATTGCATGGAAATATCTCATTCCGAAAAAGCGCTCACTTTCTAGTTCTCTAATCTCTTTACTCTCAATCTTCGTCATCACATTAGTTGTTTGGCTAATTGTGGTTTTTTTATCTGTCACAAACGGGATAGAAAAAAATTGGCTGAAAAAGCTTACCTCACTGCAAGCCCCTATTCGGATCTACCCAACGCAAGAATACTTTCAATCCTATTATTACCTGATAGACAGATACGCTTCTGCCTCTTCATACGAAACAAAATCTATAGAGGAAAAGGCAAGCTGTAATCATACAGATCCTTATGATCCGACATCCGATATGGAGCTACCTATTGGATTTCCCCAAAAGGAGGCAAAAGACCCTGTTAAGCTTCTCTATAGCTCTCTGCAAGCATTACAAAAAAAAGGGGAAGCTCTTTCCTTCCAAGAATATGAGACAACAGCTGCTCTGATGAAACTCCGTATTCATAATACCCTTCTATCCCAAGTCAATTACATAGCATCTTTTCCTTCTAGCAATCCTCACTTGCAGAATCTGCTTATGAAACCTACTCTAGAAGATTGTAAAACACTTTCTGCAGATCTCTACTCCCTATTGGAGATTGAATCTGCTGAAACTCATCCTTTCACTTCAGTTCCTTCTAACTTTTTTCAAGAGAAAGGAGAAATAGAGGTCTATCTAAAAGAAGAACAAGGAAAAATAGACTCCATACTCTTATCCAATCATCCTCTTGCTCTAGCAAAAGCGATATTCAAATGGGAAAATGGAAAGTTTCTGTTAGATAGAGCCGGTACAAAAATACCGGCAGATCATCTACCGATTACCTTCTATGAACCCTTCCCTGTTTCTATCGAAAAGAAAAATAATCAATTCCCCTATCTATGTAACGTTGCACTCTCAACAGAGTCTCAAACTATAAAAGGACAACTTCCCCTATCTACATTGCAAGTAACCAAAGGAAGGCCTATCTATCATTTTCCCTCATCTCCTGCCACTACGCCGCCCTGGCCTTACTTTGTAAAAGATAGAGCCGTTCTTCCTCATTTCAAAGGAATGAAGGGAGTACTTTTACCCAAGAGCTATCAAAAACAAGGTGTAAAGCTCTGGCATAAAGGTCATTTAGTATACAGTTCCCAAAAAAGCATCTCGGGACAAGAACAACAAATACCTTTTTATGTTGCAGGCTTTTATGACCCAGGAGTTCTTCCTGTAGGAGGAAGATTCCTGTTTGCAGACAGAGAGACAGTACGGAATATCAGCGCACAAACTCCCTCTATTTCCCTAGACGGCACTCCCACTAATGGCATATTCGTATGGAATGATAAGATAGAAAATGCAGCAGCTTTAGCTAAAACAATAGAAAATAGTCTCCAGGAAAATGGAATCGCAAAATATTGGAAAGTAGAATCATTCTATGACTTTTCTTTCTCGAAAGAGATGTTACAGCAGTTTCAAAGCGATAGAACCTTATTTATTCTTCTTGCGTGCATTATCATTCTTGTGGCCTGCTCCAATATCATCTCCTTTTTAATTCTTCTGGTAAGCGATAAAAAAAGAGAGATCGCTATTCTTCGCTCGATGGGAGCAACTAGTTATAGTATAGCCTTCATTTTTGGATTGATTGGTGCCATCATAGGTTCTTTAGGAAGCCTTGTGGGCACTTTATTAGGAATTTTTACTTTGAAAAATCTTCATATCCTGACCACTTTTTTAGAAAAGATTCAGGGACACACCGCGTTTCAACCAGCTTTTTTTGGAGAGAGTCTTCCTAACACGTTGAGCCTCGATGCTGTCTGGTTTATATTTCTCATCACCCCACTTCTTTCCTTGATAGCAGGGTTGATTCCAGCTATCAAAGCATCAAAAATTTCTTGTAGCCAAACATTAAGGGAGCAAGGATGAATACCCCCATTTTGCAGGCAAAAAATATCACCAAACATTTTGACTATCCCATTCGATATACACTCTTTGAAAATCTAGATTTTGCTATTTATCCTTCTCAAACCATTGCTATAAAGGGAGCTTCCGGTGAAGGCAAAACGACACTCTTACACATTTTAACCGGCTTGGCTTCTATCCAATCAGGAAAGATTCTATTCCAAAACGAGATCCTCAAAAAACCCTCTCCAGAAAAAATTGGAATGATTTTTCAGTCCTACAATCTATTAGAAGATCTTACTGTGTTGGAAAATGTATGCATGCCTGTAAAGATTGCAAGGTTTGCTATGGCTGACTATTTGGACCGAGCCCTTGAGCTTCTTTCTACTATTGGATTAGAGGAGAAAAAAGCGACTCCCGCTAGGTTTTTATCCGGAGGAGAAAAACAAAGAGTGGCCATAGCAAGAGCGCTACTTTGCAACCCCAAGATACTACTTGCAGATGAACCTTCCGGAAATTTAGACCATCACAATTCTTCTATTATTCATCAACTTCTTCTAAACCATGTCGCTAAAGAAAAAAAAGCATTGGTAGTAGCAACCCATGATCATGAGCTTGCCACCATGTGCCAACAGATCTTCCTCTTGCAAAATAAAAAAATATCGAAATTATCAACAGACTCATCAGATAAAGAGTCATTGGCTTTAATCTAACAAGTTTGTTCATCTTGCCTATCTTTGAACGAGAATATTAATAAAATCTTTATTGAATATTTATCTTCTCTTGACTACCTTTTTTCCCTTTAACAAGGGAGTTCCAATGAGACATTTTTTTCTCTTACTGCTTGTAACCTTTTTTTCTTTACAAGCTGCAGAAAACAGAGCCTATGTTACCAGTTCAACTGGAAACAGTGTAACCGTAATTGATACCACTGACAATTCAGTTGTGACAACAATTGGAGGCTTCTCAAATCCCATGGGTATTTCAGCAACACCTGATGGAACACAAGTCTATGTAGCTAACTTCGCTCAGGATAATATTCTAGTAATAGATGCTGATACTAATACTATATCTGCTACTATCACTCCTGTTGATAATTTCTCATCTCCCACTGATGTCTGCGTCTTACCGGATGGAACAAAAGCTTACAGCATGAATAATGGAAATAATACTATTTCTGTAATAAATACCTCCACCAACATGGTCTCCTCAACGATTTCACTTACAGGTCCACTACATTGCGTACCTTCTAGCGATAGTAGCAGACTGTATGTAGTTACAACCGGAGGAGATTTTGTAGAAATTAATACTTCCACAGATAGTGTAATCAATACCAATACCTTAGGATTCACACCAAGTCAGTTGGATATCTCATCTGATGACGCCACTGCCTATGTAACTAGCACATTAGATACAAATTTAGGTATTGTTACTATCTCTCCTTTTTCTGTTGCGACAGTAAGTGTTACATCAGCTAGCACTGGTGTCTCTGTTACCAATGATGATGCCTTTGTCTATGTCA
>CAYPKB010000164.1:1376-3867 GCA_964411185.1 uncultured bacterium | reverse complement strand
TCTATCTTTTGGCATCTACTATCAGCTACTAGATGATAGTCATGATAGTCAAAATGATGCCTGGAATAATAGTTATTTGCTTGTGGGAAAAGAGAAATCAGAAGAGCTGATGAGAAGATATGAAACAAATATAAATAGATATACCAAGATTTTACCGACAGAAAGTAAGTTAAAAAAATCAATAGAACTCTTTTTACAGACAAAAATGAAAACGAGCGTATAATGTGCCGTGATGATGGGACAAACCTTACAACATCCCTCTTTATTGTACGGCTCTAGATTGCAATCCCTTTTTGATGATGTTTCATTGCCCCGTAAAAAGTGGGGTAAACGTCTTTTCGATATCATTTTTAGCATCCTTGCACTGTTTTTTCTCTCTCCTCTTTTTCTACTTATCTCTCTTGCCATTAAGTTAACTTCCCGAGGACCTGTTTTTTTTAAGGCCAAGAGAATCAAAATGGGCGGAAAACCTTTTTATTTATTGAAGTTCCGTACTATGGTTCTAAATGCAGAGGACGTTTTACAAAACCTATTAGAACGAGATGAAAAAAGTCGGAAAGAGTATGAGACTTTTAGAAAATTAAAAAATGATCCGCGGATCACTCCGGTAGGCAAATTTCTTCGGAAAACATCTCTAGATGAACTTCCTCAATTTTTCAATGTCTTACTTGGTGATATTAGCGTGGTAGGACCCAGAGCTGCTATGGAAGAAGAGTTGATTACCTATTACAAAAAAAATGCCAAAACAGTTCTTTCTGTTTCTCCCGGAATAACAGGTCCTTGGCAAGTGCAAGGCAGAAATCATCTATCTATACAAGAAAGAGTCTTGTTAGAGGTCGCTTACGTAAAAAACCAATCATTTTTCTATGATCTCAGATTGATTTTTCTAACAATACCCGCTGTCCTTTTTTCTAAAGGAGCTTACTAGCAAAATGGGTAAAGAAGAAAAAAAACCATCTATTATAGTGACAGGAGGAGCAGGCTACATAGGTAGCCATGTTTGTAAAGCGCTCTATCCAAAATATCTACCTATCACCATAGACAATTTGTCCTCTGGTAGAAAAGAATTTGTCCAGTGGGGTCCTCTTTACACTGTAGATATACAAGAAGAGGATGCTCTGATAGAAATTTTCCACAAACATCAGCCCAAAGCTGTCATGCATTTCGCTGGGTTTTCTAGTGTTGTAGAGTCAGTGAAAAACCCATCTAGTTATTATAAAAACAATCTACTTTCCACTTTTTATCTACTGGAAGCTTGTCGTAAAAGCTCCATCCAACATTTTATCTTTTCAAGTAGTTGTACGGTATTTGGAATTCCTCAAAGATTGCCTATACAAGAAAATGATCCCAAGAACCCAATCTCTCCCTATGGAAAAAGCAAAAAAATGGTGGAAGAGATCCTACAGGATTATGCCTCTTCTTATGGAATCCATTCCGTGATTCTCAGATATTTCAATGCAGCAGGTGCTGATCAGGAAGGGCAGTTAGGGGAAAACAGAGAATATGAAACCCACCTCATTCCTCTTGCTTTGAAGGCTCTTTTGCAGGAAAAGCCAATCTATCTTTTTGGTAATGATTTTGAAACCTCTGATGGAACAGCTGTCCGGGATTATGTCCATGTTACTGATCTTTCCGAAGCACATATACTAGCTTTAGAATGGTTACTAGTTCATGAAACAAGCAATATCTTTCATCTGGGATCAGGAAGAGGTACTTCTGTTTTAGAAGTGCTTCGCTCTATTGAAGCAGTGACAGGAAAACCCTTGCATAAGGAGATCTGCCCTAGACGTAAAGGAGAACCTGCCTCTCTTGTTGCAGATATTGCCAAGGCAAATCATCTGTTAGGATGGACGCCAAAACGTTCTAATATAGATAGTATTTTGAAAAGCGCTTACGATTGGTATATAAAAATAGCACAAAATCATGCGATCTCATGACACTCTACTCCTGAGCCTCTCTCTTTTTTTCTTTTTTTTTATGACCCCCTACTTCACTTCCTATCCTTTGCATCCATTCCTTCCTTATCTCGTCCATAGCTCTTTTTATCTTCCTCTCACTTCTCTCTTATGGAGATCTTTATTTTTAGGAATCTTGATGGACCTTTCATCAACTACCATCTGGGGTCTTACCCCTTTAGCCTATTCCTTAGCTACATATATTATATTTCGAAAATTCCGTATCAGAGAGTTTTCTCACCCAAGATTTCTTATTATGACCCTACTTTTTACCATCCTCTGTGATGTGATTCGATCCCTTCTCTTTTTTGACCGATTATTCTCCTTGAACTGGCTAGAACACCTCTTTGTCTATACACCTCTTTCTATGGCACTCTATTCACTACTTATTGTTTCTTTGCCCCTAATCCTATGGAAAAAAATCAAACAAGTTGCAATCATAGGTCGTAAACGCCTCATAAGAAGATAATGAAAAAACAGCCAAATTTCTCTTCTACTACTCAATTTACTATTGAAATAGCAAAAAAAGCGGGAGC
>CAYPKB010000164.1:0-1366 GCA_964411185.1 uncultured bacterium | reverse complement strand
TTTGGAACCTCTTTTGCTATTGACTCTAAAGAAGGAAAGCACAACTTAGTCACGGAATATGATCATCTATGTGAAAAAAATATTATAGGATGGATCCAAGAGAAATTTCCCTCTCATTCCTTTCTATCTGAGGAATGCGGCACTATAGATGGTGAATCTGCGGAAGGTGAATGGGTAATAGATCCCTTGGATGGAACGGTTAATTTTGCTCATAATGTTCCTATGTTTTCTGTAAGTATTGGAATGAGGAAAAACCAAGAACTGCAACTTGGAGTTATCTATCAACCTATTACAGAGGAGCTATTTGTCGCTGAAAAAGGAAAAGGCTCCTATCTCAATGGGAAAAGACTAAAAGTGACAGATACACAAAACTTTACTGACAGCTTCCTATCGACAGGATTTCCCTATAATTTTGGAGAAAATCCCCACCATTGCATCGAAAAATTTATGAAAATTCTGAAACAGGGTATTCCTATCCGAAGAATTGGAGTTGCCTCTTTAGATTTGGCCTATTTAGCAGCGGGTCGTTTCGATGGCTTTTTTGAGGCTTCTTTAGCCCCTTGGGATTGTGCCGCAGGAGTTTTGATGATAAGTGAGGCAGGAGGAAAAATCTCCACCTGGGACAATGAATCTTTTGCAATAGATTCTTATGAGCCAATCATGGCAACCAATGGAAAAATTCATCAAGAGTTATCGACCTTTTTACAAGAAAAATCTTCATGATTATAGATGGAAAGAAAATTGCCAAAGAGATCCTTCATGAGCTGCAAAAAGAAGTCTCTTTCATTTCTGGAAGAAAACCTACTCTTGTTTTCATCATTGTCGGGAACAACGAAGCCTCTCATATTTATGTCAAAAAGAAGAAAGAAAGCTGTAATTTTTTAGGCTTCCAATCGGAAGTGATCGCATTTCCTGAAACTGCTGATGAAGAGGAGCTTCTATCTACTATCTACAAACTAAACCATCAACCGGACGTTGATGGAATCCTTGTGCAATTGCCTCTTCCTAATCACATCCAGACAAGTAGAATTATCTATGCTATAGATCCCATGAAAGATGTTGATGGATTTCATCCTATCAACATCGGCAAATTGCTTTTAGGTGAAGAAGATGGACTTTTTTCCTGCACACCTTTAGGCATTATCACCCTACTACGAAAAAGTAACATCGAAACAAAAGGAAAGCATGTCGTAATTGTTGGGAGAAGCAATATTGTAGGTAAACCACTAGCTGCTCTTTTAGTGCAAAAAAGGGAAGGTGGTAATGCTACCGTTACCATCGCTCATTCACAAACAAAAGATCTTGCTTCCATCACAAAAGAGGCAGATATCCTAATTGCGGCGATAGGAAAGCCTAAGTTTATTAC
>CAYPKB010000163.1:0-3910 GCA_964411185.1 uncultured bacterium | reverse complement strand
CTTCATGCAATTTTTTTGTCTTTTGTAAAATGGCTCGGAGTTTTTCTAGAACGATTTCCTCAAGAGAATAGATTTGAATCGAGTTATCGATTTGCTCATCGTATGGGTGAATCATTTTCTTCATAACTGGGGGAAAGAGGATCGATTCCTGCATTGTAATTTCAATCTTAGCGGAAGTCAAAGGCTCACGATGCCAAGGAAATTGCGCTCTGACTTTGAAAGCCTCTTGTTCAAAAGGGTGAGCCTCCTTTTCCTCATATCGTTCAACAATTAAACGAACAGCAGCAAATTCGTTCATTTTCTCTTCAGCAATTTTGCACGATTCTATGACAGCGGTGAAAAGCTTTTCCTTTTTGGGAATGGATGAAATGACAGAGAAGTCAAGATCCTCGGAAAAACGGTAGTTTCCAAAGTAGCACTTTTTTAAAGCTGTTCCTCCTTTGAAGATGAGCTGCTCTTTGAGAGACGGATGTTCGTATAATCCGGACAGAATCCATGAAAGGAGATAGTCTTGTTGAATTGTTTCAAAGGTAAGGCCGCTCTTTTTTTTCTCTCTATCTAAACGCTTGCGCAAAGGTAAAATGTTCATGCGTTTTCTCGAATTTTCCATTTGGTGTTATAAGGTCCTTTAATAGGGCCGCTAGGATCGAATTTACAGTAACTTTTCATTGGAACTTTTAAAAGAGGATCTAAGTCTTTTTTTTCAATTCCTAAGCTATCTAAAATTAGGCCAAGACGTTTTGCTACCGCTTTATCAAGTTTTAATGCGTACTCAACGATGATTTGAATACGGATTTTATCTTTAGCCATTTTAAAAGCATGCAATACCTCACTGAAATCCCCACAGTATTCAGGCGATATAAGTCCATCAAGCAAGGTTTTTTCGAGGTTGGTTATTTGTACCTTCATATCATCTACCCAGACCGTTTCAATGCCGAAGTAATGCTCTTCCTTTACTTGGATAAAACGAAACATACTGTTAGCTAATGATCTTGGAATCGCTGTTCCTTTAGGGGTAATCGCAAATATCTTATTAGGAGTTTGCTCTGTGATATGATGATAATGCATGGCCGTCCAATGGCTAATTGCAGAGGGAGTGACAAGAGCCATTGCAACAGCAAATTCATGAGGAGCTGGCCCAAATGCGGCAATAGCGTAGACTCCGCGTTTTAGGCGAGTTACCCACCCCCCATTTTTTAGGTGATGTAAAGCTTCCGATACGTATTCAGGATTCATTCCTATTTTCAAACCGGCAGCCCGAGCTTGGGCTGTCGAAAAAATTCTTAAGCCCTGATCTGTAAGGTGTCGTAAAAGGCTTATACCTAATGGTGAGTTCTTCATAATTTTTTTTATTGTATCTTATATGTCAATATTTGGACAACAGCCAATTTTTGACCTTTGAAAAACACTAAAAATATTTCCATAAATATCTCTATATAAGATATATATGGAAATTTATAATGTTTAATATAAAAATATAGGGTCTGCTCCTGATGAGCATTTGATTACTGATTGACTGCAGATGGTGAGCTTCAAAAATTGCCGGGAATTTGCCGGAGTTGCCAATTTACGGCGTTTGATTTTGATCAACTTCAATCATCAACATTTTCTTGAAAAATCCTTATTTTCTCTATAGGCTTTGGCAAATAGAGGTGATCCAAGGTCACTTTGAGTAATTATCTGATTAGACTTTTCAAGACTGAAAATCCTTGTGTCGCCTGTTCGATTCCGGCTCTGGCCACATTTCTGAATTCAATGAAATCGACTACACTAGCTTTTATTTAAGCAGCTATAAATCAAAGTCTTACTATAGATTGTTGATTTTTGCCCGTAGAACTGCCAAAATGAGACCTAAAATGGCAATGCAAAGATAAAAATGCAAAACATCCCCCGATTTTTCAAAGCTCCTAATCAAAGTTTTTTTCTTTTTGGCCCTAGAGGAACCGGCAAATCAACCTGGCTTAAAAGTCATTACCCAAATGCTATTTGGATTGATTTATTAGAGCTGGATCAACTGCGCATCTATAGCGCAACACCGGAAAGACTAAAAGAAGTTATATATGCTGAGCCTAATCGGAAAGTGGTAGTGATTAATGAAGTACAAAAAGTACCAGAAATTCTTTCTACCGTTCACTCTCTTATCGAAGAAAAGAGAGGACTTCAATTTATATTGACAGGTTCAAGTGCCAGAAAGCTGCGAAGAACAGGAGTCGATTTGTTGGCAGGTAGAGCCATTCTAAAACACATGTCCCCCTTTTTTGCTGCTGAAATGAAAGAGCAATTCAATTTAGAAGATGCACTAAAGTTGGGTCTTCTCCCTCTTGTAAGAGGATCTGAATATCCTGAAGAAGTTTTAAAAACTTACGCAGGTATGTATTTAAAAGAGGAGGTTCAAGCAGAAGGGTTAGTTAGACAAATCGGAGATTTTGCGCGCTTTTTAGAAATAGTTAGTTTTTCTCATGCATCTGAATTGATTGTTTCAAACATTTCCCGTGAATGCAACATCGCTCGAAAAACAGTAGAAAATTATATCCAAATTTTAGAAGACCTTTTACTCGGGTTTACTCTTTCAGTTTTTACAAAAAGAGCAAAAAGAGCTTTAGCTGAAAGACCTAAATTTTATCTATTTGATGCAGGTGTTTTTCGATCTTTAAGACCTCAAAGACCTTTAGATACTACCCATGAAATTCATGGGGCTTCTTTAGAAGGTCTGATTTGTCAGCATTTAAAAGCTTGGGTAGATGCGCAAGTTGAAATATTTGAACTTGCCTTTTGGCGCACTCGTTCTAAATTAGAAGTTGATTTTGTAGTCTATGGTCCCAAAACTTTTCTTGCGATTGAAGTAAAGCATAGCGAAACAATTCATCCGAACGATTTAAAAGGATTACAAGCATTTAAAAAAGATTATCCTGAATGTACCCCTATTTTAATATACAGGGGTAAACACAGACTTAAAAAAAAGGACATTCTTTGTATTCCATGTGATGAATTTCTCTTGTCGGTCCATCCCGAAAGACCTCTTATGAATGAATAGCATGTCTGTTTTGAACCTCCCCTGGCTTTAGCCGTGGGGAGGTTCAATAATGCTGGACTATTGCCGTAGTTGCTTATTTCCGTAGATTGATTTTATATGACAAATGTAAGATGAATTTATCTTATTTTCTAAAGGCAACCACCTTGCCAAGAAAAATCTCTATGCTTAAGAGAGAGGAAGAGGTTAATCAGCAGACTTTCTGGCGCTCAAAAAGAGCCTAATAGCAGTGAATCCAATGACTCCCATGATTAGCCAAGTTAACATTGATAATGGTAAGGATTTTACAAAATATGCAGCTACAATTACCCCTAAGACGCCGGTAATTGCAATGATCAATGTGCATTTTCTGTTATAGGCTCCAGCTTGTATGAACCTAATACTAGCTGGAGGCATCAAATAGGCACACGAGCCCATCATAATGGGAAAAGCGGCAATGGGGTTCAATCCCAAGATATAAACCAATGCCATACAAGGCGCATATAATCCAACCCCGATCATCATCAATCCTCCTAAAATAAAATTCCCAATGATTGCGATGATCAGTTTTAGTCCTCTAAGCCCTGTAGCTATCCCTCCCATTGGAAAAAAACCAAATTTTTCAGCCAACATTAATAGTAGAATAGCTGACATTGCTGCAGCTATTCCTATTTGAATTTTTCTCTCATCCAATTTAACAACAACTGAAGAGCCAATAATGGCTCCGAGTATGGCGGCAATTATCATAGAAATCAGTGTAATTGAATCAACGCGAACTACTCGGATAAAAATTAAAGCCTCTGCAATAGTTGGTATACACATGGCTACATTTAAGGTACCTGGAATCATTTTATCTTTTACTAAATGGAAATGCTTAAATAGAGCTGTCATGGGAGCAAA
>CAYPKB010000162.1:0-3929 GCA_964411185.1 uncultured bacterium | reverse complement strand
TTTAGACGCAATCCAGTCAGGTAGGATCTCTATGGGAGAGGGATTAGGGAAAAGATGGGGCAGAGAAAAAAGAAAAAAGAGTTTATGGATAGCTAAAAGAGAGTGTTCGGTACTACCTAATTGATTTTTTTTCAACGCTTCTGGGATCTTCTTTTCTAGATAGTGACGATGGATATGTCGCAGAAACTTTGATAATGAGTTCCGATGATTTGTGGGAATCTTTGTGGAAGGATCTAAAATAATAGAACCTGCTTGGGCTGCAACTCGTATGAAAAAGAGCGTTTCCTGAATATGGACCTTTTCATCTTCTGGTGAATCGAAAAAATGGGTAAGACCTTTTTGGACAAATTGCTCTAAATATGAAATAAGGAGTGGGTTTTTATTACATAGATCTGGAAGATCAGGCTCTTTCTTCTTTTTGAGGATCGGAATTTTAAAGAATTGAAGAAAAAATTGGGTTTGCAATGCTCGATTCTCAAAATGCGATATGAGATCCTTCAAATTAAGCAGCCCTTCCGGTTGGATTGTTCTTTCTGCTGAAAAGATACTCATTTTTACCAGGAGATCTTCGAAAATACCCTCATTACCGCTTCTTTGACTCAAGGGAGACGTCTCTGTTTGTAGAATATGAGCTTGGCGATTGGGGCTAAAATTTGGATCCTCGTAATATGGGTAAAAGAGTTGTGTCCCCTCCTTAGCGAAAACAAGAGGGTAACCATATTCCTGAGAATATTCCATATCTGCTTCAGATATTGGTTCTAGATCTTCTACCGGATTCATCTCAATTTTTTTATATCTAAAGGAGTGAAATTTTCGTACCCGAGGAAACTTTTGAGGGGTGAGATATTCAGGAGATCTGAGTCGTATACAGAAAGAATAGGTGAGGTATATGGAATCTATAACAGCTTTGATGTGAGAATAACGTCCTGGCAGATAGTTTAAGCGGGAAGAATCTTCTGCTAGGAGGATGGCCTTCACACTCTCTGTGTCATAGGAATCCCAGTTTTGATCCCTGTATTTCTCAAGCTTTTCGCTCAACTCAGGATCATTGTTCAAAAGATTCAGGAAAAAAAGCTTTTCCTTGTCCATAGGAGATCCATCATTTCTTATACGTAGATACAAACCTCCCTCATCAAGAGATCTCCAAGCAAAAGGACGAAAAAAGGACATCTTTCCTTTGAGATTGGTAAAATAGCGGTAGAGATCAATAGATCTATCTTGAGTTTTTTTGCCCAACGG
Source organism: uncultured bacterium (assembly GCA_964411185.1). GTDB lineage: Bacteria > Chlamydiota > Chlamydiia > Chlamydiales > SM23-39 > CAYPKB01. Next base: position 2,690 of record CAYPKB010000162.1, on the reverse strand, counting down.
TAAGAAGAGAAAATTTTCCTCTAGAAGATCAAAAAAATTGAAAGGATGAAAAGGAGTCTCTTTCCAAGCAAAATTTTCTGGGTTTTTTCGTTTGGCAAGCTCAAATAATAAAATATGAATAGTTAGAGCGCTATGTAGATTGGAAGGGGAGATCTTACCTGTATAGACAAGGGTGTTTTTATGATACCAGGAAAGAATCGAAAATAAACAAGAGATGTTATGATCAAGCTCACTTTCTTTCAGTTCATCCCAAAAGCTTCCATCTAAAGGAATAGCAGATAAAAAGTCATCGATAATAGCTTGATGGAAAAAATAGGTTCTTGGGTCATTGGCTTTTTGTAGAGTCTCTAGGAGAGAAGAAAGGTCGGATGAGAAGGTTTCTACAGAAGGTATAAGCTTAGAAAAAGGGGGAAAAGAGGGAAGATCTCTCTTTATGGAGCTGGAAACTTTTGGTTGTAGAGAAGATACCAAACGTGAAAGAGTATGAACATTGTCTGAGTCAGCAGAAAAAAAAGAGGGTCTATCCAGATATCCCGTGAGTTGCTCCTCTTTTTTTGGTTGAACAAATGGAGCTGCCTTTTTTTGAAAAAAAGAAGAAATAGGTAATGCCAACTGGTCTAAACGAGAAAGATCTCTAGTATCTAAGATATATGCAGCTTTTTTCTTTTTTGCCTCATAATAGATTTTGCGAAGAGCTCTACTAAATATTCCAACTTGTCCCATGGAAATGGAAAACTCTGCTCTTTTCTAGAAGAAATTAGCTGCATAAATGCAGAATGAAATATGAAAAGACGGAAGTAGAAATGGGCTCTTTCATATTCATTTTTCTCCATTTTCGATCTGAAGTATCCTAAAAAAACCTTCCAAGAACAGGTGCCGGAACGTTGTTTTGTAATTGTTTGTTGTAAAAGAAGGTTTGATCTGTCTAAATAGCCTGCAAGGTAGGCCAGAGGACCATCATAGATAGCTTTAGCAGGAAAATCATTAGAAGCGGAGAACAAAGGAGCAAAAAGAGCTTCGAAGAATATGGGCTTTCCATCGGAAAAAAGAAGGGACTCCGGAATTTTGCTGAAAACAAGAAAAGGAGAATATTTGGTTTTTTTGCCTTTGGTTTCACTCCAATGATGTTCTATTCCCTCGCCTGTATTCACAACGAGCAGTTTATAAAACCCATTTTCTTTGGAGAGCTCATAAAGCATGGCATGAGAATGAGTCCCTCCGGGTAGTAGAAGAGATTCTCCCTCTGTCAAATCTTTTGCTTTTTCCCATACCTTTTGAGAAAGTGTTTCTAGAGCCTCTTGCTTACTCTCTGTATTGTGGATTAGGGTCTCAAATTCTAGATAACAGGATAATTTCTTTTGCAACTCAGAAGCGATCTTAGGATTCATCACCTCCTTTTCAGAGAGTAAGGTAAGGAGTTGTTGCAAAATGTGGGCATAATGAGATGTGGAACCACCTTCTAATGCGCTCTTCCTGATAAAATCATCCAAAAAAACATGAGCTACTACACTATTTATACTGCCTTCTTCGGATTCTGGAAAAGAGATAGAAGAAAGCTCTGAAAAAAATGGTTTTTCCTCTTGGTCTGGCAGCTCCTCAAAAAAAGAAGATCCTTCTTTAGGAAAATAAGGGGTTATAGAAAGACCAGAGATGTAAGACATAATATAGTTTTTTTTTGTTTTCAGAAATATTTTACTAAACTTTTTATTAAACTTCTATATCTTAAATAATGTTTACTGTTTTAAAATAAATATTTAGCTAAATTTTTTTTATATTCTCTAAATGCAAAAAAAGATTATAGATTCTTCAGTTAGTAGCCTGAAAAAGAGAGTATATGATAGCTTACTCATTATTTTATTTTTGGAGGGATGCTATGAAAAAAGAAGAAACCAGACGGTTGGTGTTTTGGGCTGCCTTTCTCTGTGTAAGTCCTTTTTTGAGATTTACGCTGCCCCTAGGAGAAAATGCAGCTGCCCTTTCTTGCTTTTCTATTATTTTACCTTTGCTTTTTGCTTTGGATGTTAAAAAATATTCTATTACGATTTTTACAGGGATCTTGGGAGTTTTCACATTGATACAACTTCCCTTGACCATGGGAATACCCACTCTGCTTGCCGCTCTTTCTTGGAAATATTCCAAAACAGATAACAGAGCCTCTTTTGCACTCCATTTTATCTTTCCTCTTTTTGCTATAGCACTATTTGCTGCAGCTCCTTTAGTGGGTAATGGGTGGGCCTATGGGCTTTACTGGCTTATCCCTATTATAGGACTTTTCTTCCCTCGGCACCTATGGGTACGCGCTTTGCAAAGTACTTTTGTAGCGCATGCTGCCGGCAGTTTGATCTGGGCCTATATGGTTCCGATGAAAGGTTCTTCTTGGATCTCTTTAATGCCGGTGGTAGCTCTGGAAAGATCTTTGGCAGCCCTTTTTTCTATCTTGATCATTACAGCTATCCAAAAGTCAGCAACGCTTTTCTTGACAGAGCCAAGAGTTGTTCTCACAAAAAGATAGAGATTTTTTTTCTCTCCTTTTTTCTCTTGAGTTGTATATGCTATCAGGAGAAAGTAACACCTTTTTAGAAAATTCTAAAAAGGTGTTTTTCTTCTCATAAGAAAAAAACAAGGTATCAAATCCCATGTATCCCGTAGAAAAAATTAGAAATCTTGCCATCATTGCCCACATTGACCAT
>CAYPKB010000161.1:0-3959 GCA_964411185.1 uncultured bacterium | reverse complement strand
GAAAATTGGGGCCCTTGGCAAAACCCTCATGCCAAAGTGATAACCAAACCCTTTTCCTGTAGACCTTGTTATATGGATGGATGTGGGGGAAGTAAAAGAAGCCAGTGTCTAGATGAAATAGAGGTAGAAGAGATCCTATCTACTGCAAAGAGCTTACAGGAAGAAGAGCTACTTCATATTTCAAATTGATTTCCGAAATAATATTTCTTTGCCATCTCATTTTGTAACAGGTCATCTATTTTCCCTGATGCAATTTCTCTCCCTTCAAAAACGAGATAGGTTCTGTCGACAATAGAGAAAATCTCCCTGGCATTATGGTCAGTAATCAATATACTAATTCCTTTATTGCGCAAATGGGTGATTAATCTCTTCAATTCTGCGATAGAGAGTGGATCTATATTGGCAAAAGGCTCATCCAATAAGAGGAGTGAGGGATGAGTAATCAATGCTCTTGTGATTTCTACTCTTCTTCTTTCTCCTCCTGAAAGTGTTGCAGCCTGAGCTTTTCTCAAGTGGGTCAAACTCAGCTCTTCTAATAGTTCCTCTAATCGTATTTTTTGTTCCTTTTTGGTAAGAGATTGAGTTTCCAAGATGGAGAGAAGATTCTCTTCTACTGTCAAACCTCTAAAGATAGATGGTTCTTGAGCCAAATAGCCCATACCCAATTTTGCCCGCTTATGAATGGGGAGGTGTGTGATTTCCTTCCCTTTGAAATAGATGTGCCCTCCATCGGTATTTATAAGACCAATTACCATGTAAAAGGCTGTTGTTTTACCAGCTCCATTGGGTCCTAATAAAGCAACTACTTCTCCTGGATGGATGGTAAAAGAGAGACCGGAAACAATGGGTTTTCTTTGGAACTGTTTTTGTAGGTTCTTAGCTGTGAATAGAGTCATCGTAGATGTAAAAATTTGGAAAATTGTTGGTTGAACTTTTTTTTCTCATCTTCGCTAAAGGTGAAGTGAACATCTCCTTCTCCTTTGACAGCCTCTCCTTTTTCTATGATGATCTTGGGAGCGCTTATCCGTAGTGTATCTTCCTCATTACAAAAGAGCACTCTTTTTCCTTCCATAATCAGCTCTTTGGTTTTGGGATCGAAAGAGATGGTTTCCGCGATTCCATAGCTTGTGATTTTTTCATCATGGTAATGCAACTGAATATCTCCGGTTAAAAGGATTTTCTCCACTTGAAAACTCCCCTCTTCTTTTTGATATTTGAGCAGAGCCTTTTTGCAATATAAATCGCATATGGGGTCAACTAAGTGAAGCGGGGCTCCATACATCATCAACCTCTCTTCATTGCTTTTCCAGGAAATCTCATCTCCTTTGATAGTAGACCCCATTTTTTCCAGTAACTCAAGAGTTATCATTTTTTCTCCGTGAAGAAAGAAAGATTGATCTTCTAATTGGGAGATTCTCATCTTATCTGCGAAAAGTTGAAAATGAGGGATATGATCTAGTACAACCTTGTCCCATAGGAAAAAGGTTTGATGCAACTTATCTAAATTTGCCTTTTCTGAGGCAATATGAATTTTAGAAAGATCTTCTCCATGTTGGAAGGGAAGAGATCCTGAAAACTTTTCAAAGAGAATAGTATGATGTTTGGGGTCGAAGATAGCTTTTTCTGCGTCGCAAGAGGTTTGCCATTCTTCGGGCAATCGCGGAGAGGGGAAAAAATCTGGATGAGCCAAAAGAGTAGAAAAAAGAAGGTGAAACAGAAAAAATTTCATGGTACGGCATCAAAATGAGCATGGAGATCATGCAGAGTAATTTCAGGATTATTTTTTTCTATATCAAAAGATAGGTCATCTGCTTTTGTACGAAGAAGAAACTTCCCATCCGGATCTAAAAAGCAAAGGTCTACCTGACCGAAGAGAAAAGAGTTGCCCGGAAAATGATACCTTCCTTCCTTTCCGGTAAAAATCATAGTCTCTTCTTGTGATTGGTCATCTATCATAGCAAAAATGTCAGACATAGCCTCTTCCCATTGACATTTCCCTTTCTCCAGCTTGAGAGAAAATTGAGAAAAGGGATATTCCATATATAGGCGAGAAGAACCCTTTCCTGCAATCACCTCTCTTTGCACATTTTCTTTGGTGAAAGAGGCAGAAGCACTCTTTCTTCCCTCTTTCTTTTTTTCGATCTTTTGTAAAAATTTGTGCTCCTTTTCTGTAATCTGCATAGCTGGAAGAAATAGAATGGCAAATAAAGACAGAAGAAAGAGATAGGAGAAAATTATAGCTTTTGTAAACAAAGTAGAGTACCTAGTATCTACTTTCAGGATAAGGATTTATCTATCTTTGAGCAAGATCTCTAGAGGCATCATAGATCTTTTCCCATTCTGACAAAAGTTTGGGCAATTCTTTTATAGGATAGACACTTTCTTTATCGCTTTTAGCTTTTTCTGGATTGAGATGGCACTCCATATAGATTAGATCACAGCCCATAGCTAAGGCAGCTTTAGATAGATAGGGAATGAATTCTCGTTGTGCTCCGGAGGAATCATTATTTCCACCGGGTAGCATGATACTATGAGATGCGTCAAAACAGACTGGATAGCCAAAGCTTTTCATGACGGGTATAGATCTGGGATCAAAAACGAGATTATTATATCCAAATGTCGTTCCCCGTTCCGTTAGTATAATTTTTTTATTTCCTGTCGATTCTATTTTTTCTACCACATGCTTCATATCCCAGGGGGAAAGAAATTGTCCTTTTTTTACATTGATGATGGCTTTTGTAGTAGCTGCAGCCACTATGAGATCAGTCTGTCTGCAAAGGAAAGCGGGGATTTGCAAAATATCGCAAACCTCGGCCGCTTTAATAGCCTCTTCAGGGGTGTGAACGTCTGTGCTCACAGGTAGTTGAAAATGCTTTTTTACCTCTTGTAAAATGGAAAGACCTTCTTCCAGACCAGGTCCACGAAAAGAGTGTATGGAGGTGCGGTTTGCTTTATCATAGCTTGCACTAAAGACCAGAGAAAAAGGAAAAGATGAGCATATATCCACAAGCTCTTTCGCAGTTTCTAGGATCTGTTCTCTACTCTCTATTACGCAGGGTCCTAAAATAATAGGTAGAGGTTGGTTTTCACCAAGGGTAAAATGAGATAAATCTATATTTTGCATGGCTCGATTATTTTGGCTTTCGTCCTATTACGCAACTACTTTTTTCTTCCCATTGATTTGGATTTATTCTTGAAAAATACCTCCTGTCAGAATAACCTTGAGGGCATCTTCATGGATTGATAGCTCAGTTGGATAGAGCACCCGCCTTCTAAGCGGGCGGTCGTAGGTTCGAGTCCTACTCAATCCGTTTTTTTTGGAGGAAGATAGTGCTCATTGGTGATTACACGGTCCCGCAAAAAAAATTTTCTCAATTACAGAAACTTTTTTCTAATTGGAAAACTAAAGAATTTGAAGAGAAGCCTGATCGTGTAAAAAGCGATGAAATCAATCGTAAATTACTGGAGCTCATATTAGCCGAGCCCGATCCATGCTTTCTGCTTACAGCGGTTTTGGATTTCGTCGAACAAGTCGACAAAGAAAATATTTTACAACATTATACTTTCAATAGCTTTGAACTCTGGCTAAATCAATATTCCAATCTTCCAGATGAGGAGAATCTCTATGTTCGAGGTAAAATTGTAGGCAAATGGATACCTAGAGAAGAATATCAACGTTTTTTCCCTATTGGGATGGGAAAAAGGTACGAAGGTTCACACTACATTACAGCCCATAAATCTCCTGATTTAGATACCACCATTGCCTCTTTTTGGGGATGGGTAGATGCTTTTTCTGCTAGAGTATCCACAGCTCTCCATCTATGGAATGTCCCGGGAGGCCCCTCCTCCTCTCAAATAGAAATTGATATCTGTTTCCATAAGATTTTTGGGAAAGCCATTTTTTCTCACTTAGCTAAGACGCGATCTACTCTCTCTCTGACGGGTAATGATTTGATGTC
>CAYPKB010000160.1:0-3972 GCA_964411185.1 uncultured bacterium | reverse complement strand
CTCTTTATCTAAAGCTTTTGGAAGTGAGCCTGATGATGGAACAGGACAAAAGATTGGTGCTTTTCTTATCAAGGTAGCTTTCCAAACCTCAGCTATTACAAGTGCCATGTTTTTAACCTCTATGGCAGCCAATCCTTTGATTGCTCAATTAGCAGGTGATGCAGGTGTCACCCTTTCCTGGGGAAAGTGGGCTCTTGCAGGTATTGTTCCAGGAATTGCCAGCCTTATTCTTGTCCCTTATATCATCTACAAACTGTATCCTCCCGAAATCCAGAAAACTCCTGATGCCAAAGAGTTTTCCCAAAAAAAATTGCGTGAAATGGGAAAAATGACGGGAAAAGAGTGGATTATGGTGGGTACGTTCGGTTTATTGCTTACCCTTTGGATTTTTGGCTCCTCTTTTGGAGTCAGTGCTAGTGCTGCTGCTCTTGTGGGACTTTGTATATTAGTTTTATCCAATGTATTGCGATGGAAAGATGTATTGGAGGAGAAATCTGCATGGGATACTCTTTTTTGGTTTGCCGTGCTCGTAACTCTTGCTTCTTTTCTTAACCAATATGGTGTAACTACATGGTTTTCTAATCTAGTAGTAGGTCATGTCGGTGGTTTCAGTCCATTTGTTGCCTTTGGAGTGCTTGCTCTTTTTTATTTCTACTCCCACTATTTTTTTGCTAGTAACCTCGCACATGTGGGCGCTATGTATGTTCCTTTTCTCTTAGTCTCAATTGCCCTTGGCATTCCGGGAGAAATGGCTGCACTTGTTTTGGCCTTCTTCAGTAGTCTTTTTGGAGGGCTTACCCACTACGGAAGTGGTCCAGCACCCCTCTTGTTTGGGGCAGGGTATGTATCTATTGGCAGATGGTGGAAAGTAGGTGGTCTTGTGAGTTTGATCAACATAGCTATCTGGCTGATTGTTGGCGGTATTTGGTGGAAAGCAATCGGTCTCTGGTAAGAGTATTACTATGATGAAAGTTTCAGAAAAACCGGTTTTTACCAGACGTTCTACTCCACTTACAACGGAGCAGAAGCTCTTTCGCTTGATGTCTTTCAATGTCTGCTTATGTGATCAGTCCGATCTTTGGCAGAATAGGAAAAATCATGTAGCTAGTATGATTCGTTTTCACAGAGTAGATCTGGCAGGTCTGCAGGAACCTAGTGTCTCCCAAGCCCACGAGCTGATGGAATTTCTTCCCGATTACGGTTGGTATGGAGTTTGCTGGGGATCAGAAGAGGATAAACGTAAAGGCTCTCTTGATCCTATATTATACCGAAAAAGTCGCTATGAGTTGATAGATGCTTCCTATTTCTTTTTGTCTGAACTACCTGATAGCTGTTCTATGGGGTGGGATGCAAGATATCCCAGAGGAACCACATGGGTAAAGTTGCGAGATAAGCAGACAGGTGGCGATTTTTACTTTTTCAATACTCATTTTGACTACCATGGAACCCAGTCTAGAGAAAAAAGTGCAGCTCTTTTGATAAAGAAGATAGAAGAAATTGTGGGTGAAGAACCTTTTATTGTAACTGGTGATTTCAATATATTCCCAGGTATGAGAGGAGAGATAACTTATAAAATCCTTACTAAAGACAACTTGTTGATTGATGCGCAAAAGAATGCAAAATACCCTCATCATGGTCCTACCGGAAGTTGGTCAGGATTCAAGGAGGCAGGTCAACCTGGTATCAAACCAGATTATATATTTGTCAGCCAAAATGCGGCCGTACTTTCACATGGGATTCTTTCCGATTGTTTTGATGGTAGTTTCCCTTCTGATCATCTGCCGATCGTATCTGACATATACTTCAATGATTGAAAGGTTTTTCCGATCTAGAGAGGACTTTGCGCTTCCGTAGTAAGCAGCTCTTTTTCTTGCTGACTCAAATAGCCGTCTAAAGTTTGTAAGAGATCTTCATAGACTTCATGAGGCATTTTTTGAGCATTGATATCATAGAGAACCTCTTTCAAATCATAATAGTCGATAAGAGGCTGGGTTTCTTTATGGTAGACTGCAAGTCTGTTACGGATGATTTCTGGTTTGTCATCTTTTCTCTGGAAAAGCTTTCCTTGGCAATGGTCACATTTTGCTTGGTTTTTGGGAGGGGAGTATTTCACATGATAAATAGATCCACACTCTTTGCACGATAATCTTCCACAAATTCTTTCAATGAGGAGATCATCCGGTACCTTAAAATGAAGAGCTACTACATGAGCATTGGTAGGAAGCTTTTCTTCATATACTTTGGCTTGTAATAGCGTTCTGGGAAAACCATCTAAGATATACCCATCTTTACAATCATTTTTCGAAGTTCTATAGAAAATCATCTCCAGAACGAGTTGGTCGGGAACTAGTTTTCCTGCTTCGATATATTCTTTAGCTTTCTTTCCGAGAGTGGTTTTTTCCCGCATATGTTCGCGTAAGAGGTCACCTGTAGATATATGAGGGATTTGCAACTTCTCTTTTAATGGAAGAGCATGGGTTCCCTTTCCAGCTCCTGGTGGGCCTAGCAAAATGATAATCAGAGGGTCATTAGATGGTTTGGGTATAAAGCTTGTCATGAAAAATACACCGAGCAGTAAAAAGATTAATTTTCTATAGTTCTTTTGCATCTGACGAAATCATATCACAGTCTGGAAAAATAGACAATTTGCCCTTTTCCATTTCCAAAAAAGAGGTAAAACCTTAAGAATGATGGCTTTTATTGTGGAGGTATGAGCATGCTATTGTTATTCTCTTTAATTATGATGGCTTTTCCCTATCTGACACCCCAAACAGAAAAGTTAATACCACGAAAAATTTTATTTGCTCATCCTAACTATTCCCACCCTAAAATTTCTCCGGATGGTTCCTATATTGCTTTTTTAGCACCCGACGAAAATGACATTGTAAATATTTGGATCAGACCCAGAGATGATAGGGAAGCTGTTCAGGTTACCTTCCAAGAAAATGAGGGAATAAAAGAGTATTTTTGGCAAAAAGATTCAAGACATATCTTATATTCTAAAGATACCGGTGGGAATAACCGATGGCATCTCTATCAAGTCAACTTATTGACAAGGAATCATAGAGATCTTACTCCTTTCAAAGATACATCAGTCCAGCTGGTTGCTTTGTCTGACGCAAAACCATCTCATGCTTTAATAGCCTTTAATAAGGAAAAGCCAGCCCTTCCAGATCTTTATGAACTAGATCTTACTAATGGGAAAACCCGGCTAGTTGAAACTAATAAAGGAGATACCCTCGCTTTTTTTGCTGACAAAAATCTCCAAGTTAAAGCTTGTAGAGCTCTCACAAAAGAGGGAAAAACTTTGATTCGGATGAAAGAGGGAGAAGAATGGAACGAAGTTCTATCCTATTCACCGGAAGATTTTGGTACCGAAGTGGTGGCTGTATCTTCGATTCATCCTAAGATCTACTTAAAAGGTTACTTCGGCGAAGATACCTTACGTCTTGCAGAATTTGATGCAGAGAAAAAAGAGCTGCGTACAGTTTTCAAACATGCGAATTATGATCTTGCTGATATTATTACCCATCCGACCTCTTCTGAAGTAGAGGCAGTTACCTATCATGGTGATAGATACCAATGGGGCATAGTTGATTCTCAGTTCAAAGATCATCTCTTCTCTTTGCAACAGATTCCAGGGGATATTTACCTTATGAATAGAGACCAACAGGATAAATATTGGGTGGTGTCCTATGTAAATGATGACGCTCCCCGTAAATATTATCTCTACGATGCAGAAGATAAAAAGCTCTCTTTTCTCTTTTCAGAAAAGGAAGAGTTGAATGCATATCCTTTTGTGAAATTACAACCCATTCATTTTAAAGCAAGAGATGGAATGATGATCCAAGGCTATTTAGCCAGACCCAAAACAGAACAAAAGGTTCCCTTGGTTGTCTATGTTCATGGAGGTGCTCTAGCAAGAGATAAATGGGGTTTTTCTCCTGTTGTGCAATGGCTTGTGAATAGAGG
>CAYPKB010000159.1:0-3986 GCA_964411185.1 uncultured bacterium | reverse complement strand
CAACTGCCCGTAGAAAGATTACATCTACTCACTGATAGCCAATTGACTTATCTCTCACAAAATCAAATGAAGCAGATAGAAGATAAAAAGCTGATCCAAAGAATGCCGGTAAATAACCTATCTCATATGCAGGCAAGACAAATCACCCTCTTATCTGATGAACAGATAGATCAGATCAATGTGGCCACTATTCAACAAGTTGCTCTCTCTATTATCCCAAACCTAATAGGCAGATTTAGTAGAGTGCAAAAAGATGGTCTTACGATAGAGCAAATCCAATCTCTTTCCCATAAGGATGAGATACAGCTTCTGACAAGAGCCAATATCAAACATTTAGCGGCAAGACAGCTGGTCCACCTATCTTCTGATCAATTGGTACATGCCTCTTTTATGCAAAGAATAGTAAGATTATTTTTCCTATCTCTCTTACCTATATTCCATTTAATTGGATCCATTTTTTCTTGCTGCCCATCTTTCAGAGAAAAAGCATCGTAGAAATTCTCTTATATCTTGTTCCTAGGTAAGAGTATCATCTTCACATCTGCTCTTGACCTAGATCCCTTCTGAATTGAACCTTTACAGCTTTTTCTTTTGTATATATGAGTAAAGCTGTGAAGCAATATGACTATCTCATCATTGGTACAGGAAGCGGACTTATTTTAGCCTCTGCCTTTTTAGAGAGTAAAAAGAAAGTGGCTATCATTGAAAAGGGACTTTTTGGCGGGACCTGTTTGAATCGTGGGTGCATCCCATCGAAGAGACTCATTCATGCAGCAGATATCATACATACTTTGCATAGAGCAAAACAATTTCAGATAGAGATAGGAAAGATCAAGGTAGACTACCAAAAATTGGTAAAAAAGACCCATCAAATGGTTCACAAAGAAGCCCTTTCCATGAAAGCCTTTTACAAAGATTCCTCTATTGACGTCTATCCCTTCGAGGGAAAGTTTATAGATGATTATCAGGTAAAAGTAGATGGCAAAATCATCCATGCTTCAAAGATTCTTTTGGATATAGGATCAGTTCCTTATATACCCCCTATTCCGGGGTTAGAAAAAACTCCTTATATCACCTCCGATGAAGCCCTCTTATTAGAAAAGCTTCCCTCTCATCTCATAATTCTAGGAGGAGGATATATTGGATTGGAGATGGCTCATCTTTTTTCTTCTATGGGATCCAAAGTGACCATAGTAGAAAGAGGAGAGATCTTAGCAAGAGAAGATCCGGAGCTTGTAGCCATCTTAAAAGGTTGTCTTTCCAAAAAAGTCACCTTTCTTGAAAAGAGAGAGGTCGAAAAGGTATCTTTTGCAAAAGGAAAATTTTCTCTTCTGATCAAGCAAAAAAAAGAGAAAAAGAGGCTACAAGGTGATAAGCTTCTTGTAGCTACAGGAAGAAAACCTCCTGTAGATAGACTCGATCTGCAAAAAACATCGATAGAAGTAGATAAGAAGGGCTATATATTAGTAGATAGACAGCTGCAAACAACGCAAAAAAATGTGTGGGCCTTTGGAGATTGTATTCACCCCATACAACTCAAACATCTGGCCAATTTCGAGGCCAAATTCCTTCGGGACAATCTCTTTCGAAAAAGGAAAAAGGATATTGCTTATCCTCCCATTCCTTATGCTATTTTTACCTGTCCCACCATCGCCTCTGTAGGCAATAGGGAAAATAGTTCTTATGTTCGCTCTGCCTGGTATGATGAGACAGGCAAGGGATGGTTTTTAGGAGAAAAGGGTTATCTAAAGCTCTTTTTTTCTAAGAAGAAAAAAGAGCTTATAGGTGCTTCCATGATAGGGAAAAATGCAGAAGAGATGATCCATATTTTATCTATTGCCATCGAACAAAAAATGAAAGAAAGGGATCTACAAAGATCTATTTTTATCCATCCAACCCTTTCAGAGATTATCCCATCTGCCTTATCTGACTAACTTTGCAGTATGGAAGGAAGCCATCCTCTGGTAGCTGCGATCTGCAAAAAAATTATCCCTATAGATCCTGCTATCATAAATAGAAGTAGAGCTTTGCCTCCAAATACCCGGAACTTTTTTTCCTGCTTCTCTATATACCTGCCATGCCAGACCATAAGAGGGGGTAAAATGCCATAGAGTATAGCTACAAATACCCCTGCATAACCTATAGCCAATAAAAAACCTTGCGGATAGTAGAGGGCAAAAAACATCGGAATAACAAACATGACCAGAAGAAGGATAGTCTTGCCGCTGCCTGTTTTTTTGATTTTGAAGCCATCAGCTAGAAAATCAAAAAGACTGAGTGATACCCCAAAAAAAGAGGTAGTCAGAGCAAAGAAAGAGAAGAGCCCGACTATGGCAGGAATCCATGCAACCCCTAAGTAGTTATGCAACGCATCAGTAAGAGCGGCCACAGGATGAGGCTTACTAGCTATAGCTATGAGTCCATATTCTCCTGAAAGGGGCAATAACCCAAAAATGAAAAGCTCCCAAAGTAGATAGAAAACAAGAGGTATAAGACTTCCCCAAAAGAGTGCTTTTTTCAAGTGGGATACATTCCCATCCAGATAACTTCTCAAGCTGGGAACAATAATGTGCGAAGTAAAAGAGAGCATGACAATGGGCACAGTTGCCCAAAGATATTGGCTATCTCCACCTGAAAGGTTGTTCCACTCAAGAAAGGGGCTGACGAAAAAAATAAGGGCACAAAAACAGAGGAAAAGACCAATAACACAGATCCTGTTGACCCAGTCAATTCCCTTGGTACCAAAAACTACCAACGAACCAAAGATAAGTAAAAAGAGCCAAATCCCCACGCTCTCTCCTATCTTAATATGGAAGATATCACCCAGAGCATTTCCTAATAAGGAACCGCCAGCTGAGAGATAAGCTGCAGCCACAGCATAGAGAAGACAGAGAAAAGAGAACCAGGCAACTATCTGTCCTGCAGGTCCCAACCTATGCCTCACCATGCTGATGAGGTTTTCATGTAACGAATGAGAGAAGAGATTAGCCTCTAGCAAAAGGAAAAGTGATATGAGCATAAAGGAAAAAGAGACTAAAAAAAGAAAAAAAGAGTTCACAAATCCCGTGGGACCTGTGCTAATGGGAAGTGCCAACATACCGGCACCAATTTGAGTGCCTGCTATGAGCAAGGCAGCTCCAAATACTTTATTTTTGATGAATTTCATACAAAAAGGATACAAGGAGCAGGAATAAAATACACTCTCCTTGCCAGCAGTAATTTACAATCAATTGCAAAATAGCTGAGCACCTTCTATACAGAGAATTAGGCCAGAAAAGATAGGTTTATGGAAGATACATCCTTTTTTATTGCTTTGATGATCCACCTATTCGGTCTCATTTTGGGACTTGGTTCTGTGGTAGTCACAGATCTATTCGGTCTACTTTGGATCTGTAATCATGTGCGGTTTCCTCAGGTCGTTCGCATCAGTGCAAAAACAGAGAAATTCATTTGGGCCGGTTGGTTCATTTTAGTGGGAGCTGGCATTCCTCTTATATATATCAAAGGGGTAATTGATAATTTGATGATCCTCAAACTTTTTTTTGTGGGAATCATCGCTATCAATGGCATTTTTTTACATCTGATCCATAAAAAGTTGAAAGAGTATCTGCATGTAAAAGGAATTCCTCCTGTGATTATGTTCCGACTTATCCTAGCTATTACAATCTCTCAAATAGGCTGGTGGTCTGCTTTTGTCATCGGTTTTCTACACAGGCATGTTCAAACTGTCATCAACTGGCCGGACTCCCCCTATCTTGTCTGTTTTCTTATCCTTGGCGTTTTTCTAACGATCTGGGCAATCGGCGAGACCATTTGTAGAGATATAAAATAAAAAAAAGGAGCACACTATGGCTAAATATGGCGAGGCTGCAAAAAAAGAGGTGAAAAAAGCGGTCAAAAAAAAGAAGAAAGGGAAATTACAAAGTGGAAGTGGGAAAAAAGTAAAAAGTAGAAAACAGGCCATTGCCATAGGACTTTCTAAAGCG
>CAYPKB010000158.1:0-3993 GCA_964411185.1 uncultured bacterium | reverse complement strand
ATTGATATCCTTTAGGAGGTTCTCCAATGGGCTCAGTCACTAGGACAGGGATCTTTTCAGTAACCAACTTATGCAATTTCACAAATAGTTGCTTTTGAGATACTTTCGTAATGAGATTGGATAAATCTATATGAGGATTCAAGGAATGAAGATTTTTTTTTGTAATAGAGGCTGTCCATTGATTTTCATCTTTTGGGGCATCAATCAGCACAACAATATTGTTCTCATCAATCTCTTCCAGAGAATTTTTATTGCCATGGAGGCAAAGAGAAATTTTCTTTTGTAAAAAGCCATCACTTTGTAACCCCTCAACTGTTTTTCCCTTGGGTATATTGGTAATTTTAACGGAAACATTGTTGATCGTTTTTTGAGTTGTCATGGAATGATTGATCAAAATCCAAACAATCATAGCTAAAATGAGTGAGACAAGCTTTCTTTGCCAATTTTCTACAAAAATTTTCCGTAAAAGAGAGATCATTGTTTAAGCCACTGCCAAAAGTTGAATTTTGAGTGTATTTTAACCCTTGTAGGAGGATTAAAGATACTGCGAATGATGCCTTTAAATCGATCGATTTTTACTCCTCTTGTGATAATGCCCTCTCTCGCAATGGAGACTTTTCCCGTCTCTTCAGAGATTACTATAACCAATGCATCTGTCATATGAGAAAGTCCTAGACCTGCTCTATGCCTTGTTCCCATCGATTTGGCTAATTGAGAGGTATCTTCAGCTAAAGGAAGTATGACAGCTGCAGCCAGAAGAGTCTGATTTCGGATAATAACAGCTCCATCGTGTAGAGGAGTGGCAGTAGCAAAGACTGACTCTAAAATTTCAGAAGAGAAATCAGCATTCAATAAAACAGCTTTTAGAGCATATTCTTCTAAAGAGTCTTCATTTTCTATAGCAATAAGAGCTCCTATTCTTTTGTCAGCCAACCTATAAACAGAATTAGCAAGCTGGTCCAAAAATTTATCAAACTCTGTAATCTCTCTGTATCTTTTTCCTTTCAAGCTCAGTTTAGCTAATGCCATTCTAAGCTCCGGTTGAAAAATGATGAGGACTCCAATTACAGCCACATTTCCCATCAAAACCATAATTCGGTGTAAAACGGGAAAATTAAACCAACTAGAGACGGCAAAAATTGCTACAAAGGCAAAAAACCCCCATACCAAATCCATCGATTTAGTATTCCAAAAAAAGGATAAGAGATAGTTGAAGATCACAGCGATGATCAAAACTTCTATGATAGGGATGAAAACAAGACCCATTGCGCCGATTCATTTTTAATTTCGGAAAAGAATGCACTTAGAAACCACCCTACGGTAATCCCAGCATATAAAGCTTATTGTATGAATCTTTGGAGTTGCTTGCAATAATAAGGGGAGGATTTTTTGCAACAGATTCTGAGAGGAAGATCTACTTAGGAAAAACTCGAAAAAAAGATCTTAGATGGCTCCTTGGTATCACTAACTACTTTGACAAATATGAACAATATTGTACGATTTTTTTTAATTCTGCACATTTTCGAGGACTTTCTAAATGGAACTTGTAACACTTCTTTCCCGCATTCAATTTGCGATGAATATCGCATTTCACTTCATCTACCCCCCTTTGAGTATTGGGATTGGCTTAGTATTGGTCATCATGGAAGGCATGTACCTAAAAACAAAAAAGCCAAAATACAAAGAGATGACCCAGTTTTGGATAAAAATCTTTGCGCTCACCTTTGCTATTGGAGTAGCCACTGGATTAGTGCAATCTTTTGCTTTTGGTACTAATTGGTCTAGATTTTCAAAGTTTGTTGGTGATGTATTTGGGAGTGCTTTAGCTGCAGAAGGGATTTTTGCCTTTTTCTTAGAATCTGGTTTTTTAGGAATCATGCTATTCGGCTGGAATAGAATTAAGCCATCTTTTCACTATTTTGCTACGATTTGTGTTTGTTTGGGTGCTCACTTCAGTGCTGTCTGGATTATCGTGGCCAATTCTTGGATGCAAACGCCTGCAGGATACAAAATTGTAGGCGTGGGATCTTCTGCCAGAGCAGTAATCACAGATTTTTGGGCTATGGTTTTCAATCCTTCCTCTATGGACCGACTGATTCATGTAATTCTGGGATGTTGGATTTCCGGAGCTTTTTTTGTTATTTCTGTTAGCGCCTTCTATCTTCTAAAGGAGATACATCTACCTGTTGCAAGATCTATGATGCGAATTGGTTTATGCATTGGAGTAGTGGCATTAGTATTGCAACTTATCTCGGGAGATTCCAGTGCACGGCTGGTAGCAAAATATCAACCTGCCAAGCTAGCTGCTTTCGAAGGTATCTATAAAACAGAAGAGTATACTCCTATTTCCATTGCTGGATGGGTAGATGGTAAGAATGAAAAAGTCTATTCTTTGAAGATACCGGGAGCTCTGAGCCTTTTGACATATAGAAACCCTAAAATTCCTGTAACCGGTCTAGATCAATTCCCAAAAGAAGATTGGCCTAATGTACCCGTGGTATTTCAAACCTATCATCTGATGATATTTTTATGGGGAGCGATGATGCTTGTTGCTGGATTCGGTTTTGTACAGTGGTATCGAAGAAAGCTGGAATTTTCACGCAAATTGTTGTGGATAATGGTCTTTTCTGTAATTTTTCCCCAGCTTGCTTTGCAGGCCGGTTGGTTCTCCGCTGAAATGGGAAGACAACCTTGGGTTGTCTACAATATTATGCGGACCTCTCAGGGTGTATCTACCAATATTCATGCCTACCAAGTAGGGTTTTCTATTTTTATCTTTTTTTTGATCAATCTGCTTCTATTTTTCCTTTTCCTTTTTCTTCTCGATCGAAAAATAAAGCATGGACCTGAACTCAGAATGGAAGAAAAGCAGTTGATTAGCGAGGTCTACACAGACCCTTACAAGGGAGAATAGTATATGGATCTGTCCGTTTTACAAGTTTTATTTTACCTGGTCGTCATCAGTTCGATCATTATGTATACCGTGTTAGATGGTTTTGATTTGGGAGTGGGCATGTTACATTTGCTCGCAAGAGATGATCGAGAAAGAAGGATCATGTTGAACTCAATTGGTCCTGTTTGGGATGGCAATGAGGTGTGGCTTGTAATCATTGTAGGAGGAACATTTGCAGGGTTCCCTGATGTATATGCTTCTGTTCTTTCAAGTTTTTATCTTTTCACTGTTCTCTTGCTTGCCGCTTTAATGTTCAGGGCTGCAGCTATTGAATTTCGAAGCAAAAGAGAAGGGAGAAAGTGGAGAAGTTTTTGGGATACTGTTTTCGCTCTTGCTAGTTTTTTAGTAACGATATCCATTGCTATTGGATTAGGAAACTTCATTCAAGGTCTTCCTTTAAATAGTGAACAGCAATTCACAGGGGATTTTTCTATCTTTTTGAGGCCATATCCTCTTCTAATAGGTCTTTTGGGAGTCGCTCTTTTTACCATGCATGGAAATATTTACCTTCTTATGAAAACAGAAGGGGATATGCATGACAGGATCCGAGGCTGGACTAAATCCACAATTATTTTCTTTGCCATTACTTTGATTACAGCCACTCTTTTCACTTTTGCTGAAATTCCTCATATGGTGAGACCCTTTCTGGAATATCCTCCTCTATTTCTTGTACCTGCATTCATTGTTGGTGGATTTGGATATCTCTGTTATATGATACGACAGGGAAGGGATGGAACAGCTTTCCTCTGTTCTGCTGGTATTATTGCTCTGCTTATGGCTTTATTTTCTATAGGCACATTTCCTTATCTGGTGCGATCTACGGTAGCTATGGAAAGTCATAGTTTAACCGTATTCAATGCATCTTCTTCAGCAGGTACATTGAAAGTGCTGCTTACCATTGCACTTATAGGAATACCACTGGTCATAGCCTATGGGATATGGACATACCACATTTTTCGTGGAAAAGTTAAAATAGATGAATCGAGCTACTAGCTTTCAATTTTGGAAAGATTTGCCTTTTTAAAAGGAAACCCTACCAA
>CAYPKB010000157.1:0-3995 GCA_964411185.1 uncultured bacterium | reverse complement strand
CTACTAGGTAAAGAGAAACCTTCTTTGATTTTACAAGGAAATCCTGGCTGCGGAAAAACATTTTTTTCAGTAGCTCTTCTAAAGGTTCTGTGGACTCAATTGCAACCTTATCCCTTTATTATTTTTAAAATTAGCTCTCAGCTTGATCATCAGCTTTTAAACGCTACTATGGGAAAGGGTGACCCTGATAGCATCATCAGAATGTGTTCTGAGAGCACTGTCTTGTTTTTAGATGATTTAGGGATTGAAACTTCGAGTGAAAGAGTACAACGTCAATATTTCGAAATTTTCAGCGCAAGATACTCTCATAACAGAGTTACAGTGCTTTCAACCAATTGTTGTATCTTACAACTTCATGATAAGTTCGGTCCGCGGATTTATTCTAGGCTAAAGAGTGATAAGCTTATTAAGTTTCCTGAAGTAGATTTTAGGGAAATGCAACAAAGTATTATATGAGAGCCCTTCTTTTTAGGATAAAAAATCCTCTAGACATATGGATCCACCAAAAAGTCTTATCTTAAGACCGTCGGTCTTTCATATTCGTCGTACTGGATCTCTCTTGTGGATCCGTTAGGCAAAGTCATTTTGACCAGATCACCAGATCTGCTGTATTCGTATGAAGAAATCCCTCCTAACGCATCAGTGACTTGGAGTAAATGAGTCTTCTCATCATATGCAAAGCGTGAAACATTCCCCATGGGATCTGTTTTTGATAAGATATTCCCATTAGCATCATAAGAATATGCCATAGTCCCAGAAGGGGAAGAGATAGACTGAATTCGATCTCTCTCATCATATATGTAAGAAATAGCTCTTCCCATTTCATGTATTTCTTTTAGGCGACAACGACTGTCATAAGTTCTTTTGGACACAATTCCATTCGCATAACAGATTTCCAAAGGCAGCCCTGCTTCATCTAAATAAAACCTGTCTTTTCCTCCTCCCGGGTAATCAATAGAAGCTAAAGATCCTTTTTCATCATAATGAAAGGTCGTAGCAAAGCGCTCATCTCCTCCCATCGTCACTTTTCCATTTTCTACTCGTAAAGACTCCATAAGAAAAGGACGATAAATCTTTATGATTTTACCTTTTTGATTATATTGGTAGATCGTTTTGGAACCTCTTCCATCTGTTTCTTCTAGAAGATTTCCATGCTGATCGAAAACGAATGTTCTCTTTCCTCGAAAAGCATCCGTGATTTTAATAGGGTAGCCCAAAGCATCGTATTCATAAGAAACTTCTAGCCCATTGTTATTATCGACTGATTCAGGTCCAAATGGCCCTGCATAACGGAATTCTATTCTTCGACCCAAGGAATCGTAAATAGATTGTGGTCGGTATTTCTCATCAAATACCTGTTCCAAAATAAATCCATTTGTTCCTTCTATTGTAGCTTTTCGCTCTAGTAAAGAAAAATCCTGATGAAGCTGAGTCCCATCTACCATCCTTTCTGTAGCCCGATTGTATGCATCATAACTCGCTTCAAAAACCAGGTGGTTTTGTGAGTCAAAAATAGCTGTCAAACGACAGTCTTCATCGTATTGATATGTAGCAATAATTCCTTCTGAGTCTTTTACGGTTTTTAACTGCCTATTAGGAGAGTAATCATAATAGATTTCCTTTCCTCCAAGGCCTAATGCACGTACGATTTTATCTTCTTGATATTCAAGATGAATCGCTCTATTTCCTTGAGAGATTGAAATGAGCTTTTCATTTTCATATCCATAGTCAATAGAGATATCATTCTTGTCTTTAATCGAAGTCAGTTTCCCACCAGAATCGAAATATAACTTTTCCTGCTTACTCAACAAAAGGAATGTTTCATCAGAATGTTCAACAAGAACTATATTTTTCCCATCAGCTCTATAAAGAGGCTTTTTTTCCGAATCCAGTCCAACGATTTTATAGAGGGTTTCCAACCCTCCAAGACGGACGAAAATTTCTGTATGAAGTTTAAGAACAGAACCATCGGAGAAACGTATAAATTGCTTGCTTTTGGGAAAGCGTAATTTAGCAGGTGTCACATCCCAGCCAAAACCAAAACCAGATTTTTGGTTGTTGAAGGAATCATACGTTCGAATCAAAGCCAAGGGAGTAGCTCCTAAAGCAGGAAAAATCATATCAGTAAATACTTTTCTAACATCGCCTACTTTGATAGCTTTGCCGAAATTTTGAGCCACAGCAGAAAAGTCAGACCCAAAATCCCAACTTAACTCTTGTTCTCCTGGTCTTGCCTGCAAAATCTCATCTTTTGTTGCATTCATTTGCCAATTTGTTTTTTTGACAAAATTTTGATCATCTAAATGATACAACACACCCCCTGTGACGATTAACTGTCCGGCAAAATCTCCTATTTGAGAGGTATAGTTTGGAGTTGAAACAAACTGGGGAGAATAACTTTTAAAAAAAGAAAGATCAAAGGGTAGGTTTTGTTCCTTAATCCATTTCACAATTCCTGTAATTTTCCCAAGCCTTTTCAACTCTCGAAGAATAGGAAACTCTTGCGCATAATTGTCGTAATGATCCGTAAAATGGGAGGCAAACTTTTCGGCAGCAGAGTCGGGACAGCTTTTGTTTTTGAATTTTGATTCGGTTAGCACTTGCATTTGAACTTCGTCAAAGACCATGGAATTACCATCCTCTGACTGGATAAGGCTAATTTTTTCTGGAACAAACCACATGCGCCAAGAAAAATAAGAGCCGGGAAGATGCTTTGCTTTTCGATATAGTTGCAATAAATTCGAGTAACCAGGGACATGTGACGTAAATTTTTTTCCCGTATAGTTGTCCCTTCCCAAAGTAAGATTCTTTAATAGCCGATCCGCTTCAAACATGACCTGACCAAACTGAGTATTTTTAGTCTCTCCATAATAGGTAACAATCATCCGATGTTGGGACTTTTTCTTTTTTTTGGGAGGATTTGGATCTGGATCCATTGAAATTCCTGGATCTTGCACTCCACGGGTACCTAATCCGTAAACAGATCGAACTGCTACAGCTAGATCATCCAGATGCAAATTGGGTAAAGATAGATCTTTCTTCCCGTACAAAATAATTTGTTCTGTGGCTTGATCAAAAATAGCGCCAGAAATATCTGAAAGAGATGTCATTAAATCAGCAGATTTTGATAATGAAATGCCTCCATAGTTGGGTTGAAATATAAAACTATGTTCAGCTTGAAATCCGCTAGAGTTCATCTCATAGGGAACGATATCTTCTTTGCTTAACAAAAAGTTTGAATCGATGTGATTGTTCTCTTCTATCATCCAGTTGCAAAACTTTGTAGGAGAGGAAATACCTGTGATTAGATTTTTGAAGCTTGGATGAGGATAAGCAATTGCATCCATGGATTTCACCACATGGTCAATACAATTATCATATGCAGTCCAATGAGGATAATCTCCAGATTTTCTAGCAAGCATCTGCTGTTCCGGAGTTACCCAAACGGTTAGGCTAATAGTATCTTGGCAAAAAGAGACTACATTTTCGTCAAAGCGCATAACAGTATCAGGCTTACCTGGCCATGCTCCCTGATAAAACTCATTGCCATCTAAATTTTTTCCTCCTATCCATCCATGACCTACTCTAGACTTGCCATTAGGCGTTTGAGTTCCTGGATAATTTCCGTAAAAAGTCAATGGCACCTTTATTGCATAAAGACCTGATGGATCTATAAGATTGATTGGATTATTTCTTACATAAACATAGGGGTTGAGGGTTTGTGGATCACTAAGGACTCCTAAAACAGAATCAGGTGAAATGAACCTTCCAATTTCAGGATCATAATAGCGATTTCTAAGGTATAGAAGACCCGTTACCTCATCGTATTCTTCTCCGATATACCCATAGGTGTTTTGTGAAGCACTTTTTTCATTTCTACAGCCGAAAGTATCATACTGAAAACTTTCTAAGACTTGTTGTTTTTGATCGACCAAGCAAGAAACATTCTTACCTGGGTGATCATAGAGGAAGAATTGCACTCCAGAAGGTTGATT
>CAYPKB010000156.1:0-4013 GCA_964411185.1 uncultured bacterium | reverse complement strand
AGGAAGCACAAAGAGATAGTCTAATTCTTGCATGGCAGGAGCTGCAGGCTTTGCTTCTATATCATAATAAGATCTCTCTTCCTTCATCGGCTCCACCTTTGAAACCATTGCAACCATCAAACCAGAAGGAAAAATCCCATCTAATCCTGAGGTGACCAATAGATCACCTTTTCGGATCAACTCCCTCTCACCTTTCATCCCTTCCTCATCTGGATATTCATATTGGAATCCACTGCCCATGAGTATTGGATTTTTCATATCCCATATAGGTGATGAACTCCCATAGAGCTCTCCTTTTGCTAGCAGATAGCTCTCTTCCTCGCTACACTCTTTTTCTAGTTCCTCTAGAAGATAGATAAGAGCAGAGCTGTTAGAGAGATCTTCTCTTAGAACTACTTGTTCTTTTAAGGCCTTTGTTCTTTTTAAAAGCTCTAGGTCTGCAGGATTGCCTCTTACTGCACGCACGGCAACTACCAACCCGGAATCACTGATTAAACGTACGCGGGATCTCTCTTCTTCCACCTCTTCAATCAAACCTACAAGATAGGGTCCTGCCATCACGGGACTATGTTTTTGCACAATAGGTTGTTCTACCCTCTCATTGTCCTTGTTTCCTAAGGAAATCCATAAGCTACTTCCCCAGGAAGAAGGAGATCGATGTATTACTTTTCCCATAAGCGCATGAGTTTGAAGATCTATGATTCTTTTTACTTCATCCACCCTTCGGTGCATGAACTCTCTTCTCAAGATCTCCTCTTCATGCTCAAACTTTCCAATAAGCATTTGTAAACGATCTAGTTCCTCTTCGAGTCTAGATTCAAACAGTAGCCACTCATAAAGAGCCGATAGATTTTCTTCCAACCGTTGATTTTCTAGTAGGAGATGATCCTCTACAACAGATTCATCTACCTTTTTTTTATCTATTGTCAGAACACTACAGGTAGTAGCAAAAGAATGTCTCATTTTTTCGACAATAGGTATAGGTAGTCCTAAATTCAAAAAAAAGAGAGCTGTCCAACTGAGTAAAAAAGAGGTTTTCATTGCAGTACATTGGCTAAAGCTTCGGCTACACGAGGTAGATTATCTTGGGTAAGGCCTGATACATTGATTCGGCCATTTTGTAAAAGATAGAGCGCATGATCCCCTATCAATTTTTCAACCTTCTGTCCATCCATCGGGAGAAAAGAGAACATTCCCACTTGGTTCTCTAAAAATCTATACTTCTCACCTATTTTTTCACAAAGCATCCTTACCAACACTTTCCGATTTTCTACCATTCTTCTTCTTCGAAATTCCAACTCTTCCTCCCAGATAGAGCGCAGCCTCTTGTCTAAAAGAATAGATTCTACCAATTTGGCCCCATAGCTTGGAGGATTAGAGTAGGTAGATCGTATAGTGGATCTCAGCTGGCTTTGGATGGCTTCTTTATCGGTTCTATTTTTCGTAATAAGGAAAAAAGCACCTACTCGCTCACGATAGAGTCCAAAGTTTTTAGAGCAGCTACAAGCAATTCCCATTTCTATCCCGCTTTGAGCAAATAACCGAATAGCAAAACAATCCTCTTCGACTCCTCTGCCCATTCCTGCATAGGCAAGATCAAAAAGAGGGAAAAGATCTTTCTTTTTGCAAATAGCTAGAATTTCTTCCCATTCTTCATGTGAAAGGTCTGTACCTGTCGGGTTATGGCAACTTGCATGAAAGACTATGATAGATCTTGGCTTAGTCTCTTCAAACATGGCTTTCATAGAAGAAAAGGCGAGAGCTTTTTCTTCCTCACAAAAATAGGGATAGAAAAGCACTTCGTAACCACACTTGGCAAAAATAGGAGTATGATTTCCCCAAGTGAGAGTTGGAATGTAGATTTCAGGAGTAAGTTGCAAAGAAAGCGTTTTAGCAATAACAAAAAGAGCACCTGTCCCACCTATAGACTGTCCCAGAGCAATCTTTTCATCTAATGCAGAAAAAAGCCTCTCTCCTAAAATTAATTCTCCTAGTAGTTTAGAAAACGAATCGTTGCCTGTGATGGTAGTATAAGAGGCTTCTTGATCTTTTTTGCACCAGATCTTTTTTGCCTCTTCGATAGCCCGAAATGGGGATGCCCTTCCATCTTCTGCATGATAGATTCCTATTCCCAGGTCTATTTTTTCTTTTCTAGGATCTTCTTGAAATCGTTTGAGTAAAGAAAAAGTTGAGTCAGGCGGAAGGAGAGAAAAATTTTCTAACATAGCTATTTTTGTATATGAAATGGGAAATAAATCCCAAGATTCTTGTAACAAAAAGAGCTATCTACCTATGATATATATCTCTTCATACATGGGGCGTTAGCTCAGTTGGTAGAGCGCAACAATGGCATTGTTGAGGTCAACGGTTCGACTCCGTTACGCTCCAATTTCTCATGTAAATCTGCTTTACAATTACTCAGCTTCGATCAGATCGAGAAAGGCTTGAAGTTGCTTAGCCCGTGTAGGATGTCGCATCTTTCTGAGTGCTTTGGCTTCAATTTGACGTACTCTTTCTCGAGTCACTTTGAATCGTACCCCTACCTCTTCCAATGTCTTAGGCTTTCCATCTAAAAGACCAAATCTTTCGATAAGAACAGTTCGTTCTCTATCGGTAAGGGTAGCTAGTACCTCGTTCATTTTATCTTTTAGTATGGAGTATCCGGTAGCCTCAGCAGGAGATTCTATGCCGGTATCTTCCAGAAAATCTCCAAATTGGCTCTCTCCTCCATCACCTACTTCAGCTTGCAAGGAGATAGGATGTTGGGCGATCTTATAAATTTCCCGTACTTTCTCAGGAGTAAGACCGAGTTCTTGTGCCAGTTCTTCCGGAGATGGTTCTCTACCGGTTTCCATCATCAATTTTTTGGCACCCCGTAATACCTTGTTGATCGTTTCGATCATATGTACAGGAATACGAATAGTTCTCGCTTGGTCTGCTATAGCACGGGTCACTGCCTGCCTGATCCACCAGGTAGCGTAAGTAGAAAATTTATATCCGCGGCGGTATTCAAATTTTTCAACCGCTTTCATCAGTCCCATATTACCCTCTTGAATGAGGTCAAGAAAGGATAGGCCTCTATTGGTATATTTTTTGGCAATGGAGATAACAAGCCGGAGATTGGATTCCACCATTTCTCGTTTAGCCTCTTGGCTCTTGTCCATCCAGCGCTCTAACATTTTTACATCTTTTTTGAACTCGTCCAGTGTTCTACCGGCTGCAATTTCTCGTTTGAATAACTTTCTTTTAGCTGCTCTGAGTTTAGCTGCAGCAAATTTATTTTTTTCAGCACGAGGAGCCAGCTCCTGGATATCTTTTTCAAGGGCTAAAAACCGATCATAGGCCTCGAAAATGACTTCGCCGAAATCTTCGATGATATTATGTCTACAGTTGAATCGTCGTAAATAGGCTTGGGAGCGAATGCGGGATTTTTCTATCTCTTCAGCCAGCTTAATTTTCTCTTTTTGAGTTGTTTGAGGATCACGAAGTTGGAGAAGCAACTCTTCCATGGCATCATCCTCTTTTTGCATCAGCTCGACCAATCGAGGCAGAAGAGCATTATACTTATTTTTATCAGCAATTTCCTTCTCAGATACAACCTTATCAAATCTTTCCCGATTAGAAATGAGATAATTCCCTATAGAAATGGCTTCTCTTGTGGAGTATCGGAAACGCATAATGATTCTTTCGATTTGCATTTGCGCCTTTTCGATACGTTTAGAGATCTCCACCTCCTCTTCACGAGTAAGAAGAGGAACAGAACCCATCTCTTTCAAATACATTCGGACAGGATCATCAGAGGTGCCTTCAGATCTTTTAGGCAGTCCTTCCAGCTCTTTGGCCTCTTTTTTTCTCTCCTTTTGCCTCTCCACCTCGGCCATATTGAGAATTTGAATGTCCATTCCACTTAAGAAAATCAACACTTGGTCAATTTGCTCTGGGGAGTCAAAGGTCATAGGAAGGATTTCATTGATCTCTTCGTAGGTGATATACCCCTGATCTTTGGCTATTGC
>CAYPKB010000155.1:0-4020 GCA_964411185.1 uncultured bacterium | reverse complement strand
TCCAAAGAATCTTATTCTTTCAAGCGAATAGATGCAGAAATAGATAGCTCTCTTATCGATAGCTCCAAAGAAAAAAGCCTACTTGATGCAGATGGAAGATCAGAGGCAAGCCACATGGCAGAGTTTGTCAAAAACTCTCTTACGGATTCATCATTGGAAGTAGAGGCCAAAAGTCTTCTTTCAGAAGGTGCTGCCTGCTTTTTTGTTATGGATGAAGGACAAAGAAGAATGCAAGATTATATGAGCATTACCCAAGGTCATGCCCCCAATTTAGGATTGAAAAAGACGTTGGTAATCAATACCAACAACCCTCTGGTTCTTAAAGCCTATAGACTAAGAAAAAGTCATCCCGATCTGTCTAAGGAACTTGTAGAACAACTCCATGATCTTGCACTCGTTGCGGGAAAACAATTTGATGCAACCCAACTGCAAAAAATTTGCGATCGGTCCAAGAATCTTTTAGATAAACTGACAGATCTTATCCCCTCTTAGGATTGCAAAGAAAACTTCTCTAAAAATCTAGAAAGAATGGTCTGCCCTAATCTACCCTTTAGATGGGCAGGCCCCGGAAATCGCAATATAAGATCGATAATTCCAGGCTCAGGTATCTGCAAAATGACTCTTGGTTCAACAGAAGGAAGGTCGATACTCTTTTGCCTTGCTAGCTCCTGGACCCTTCTTCTTGCCATATCAAGATAAGGAGCGCACTCTTCTTTTGCTATAGTCGTTAAAAGTTGCGATGCCTCTTTCCAATTTTCGGAGGTTTTCATAGGAACAGTAAGGGTATGGTAAAAGAAATGTTCTAGATAGCTCTCATTTACCACAAAATTGGTCATAACCATACTATTGGGAAAAAGGACTACCCTACCTGTATGGTGGTGACTTTTTTCTCCAGGGCCTATTTCCAACAGAGTGGTAGAGAGCAAATTCATATCAATCACATCCCCCCTTACCCCATTGATCTCTATTCTATCTCCTAGATTGTAGAGGTTCCCCCGGAACCTCAAAACAGAGCCATTGATACACATAAAGAGCTCTTTTACGGAAAATACCAAGGCAAAGGCAATGGCAAAGATAGAAACGGCAAAGTTATGGACCTGCTCTCCCCATATATAGAGCATCCCTATGAGGAGAGCTCCAAAGAAAAAGCTCCTCACGTACCCTATCATGCGGAGGCGTACCTCAGCGGTCCAAGGCCTATTGATTTTTCTAACCGCTCTGGTGAAAAAAATCCTCAGGAATATGAGGACAGCCAAAAAAATGAGGGTAGCTACCCCATTATTGATTAGATAACTCTCGCTAAACCAATGCATAAGTCTCTTACTATCAGTATAGTAGCCAATACCCTCTTCTTATATCTACCATATCATTTTCTCTAATTACCTCCAAGAGAAAGAGTTAGTAATAAAACATGTCTAATTAGTTTGATTTAATTAAATATTTGTTATATAATATTTATTATAAAAAGAAGTTTTTTAATATGAAACCTATAGCATTTGATAATTTACAAGCTGTTCAGGCAAACTATGATATAAGCGCGTTGACACAAGAGCTCTTACAATCTTTGCAACGTGGTAATCTTCTCACAGAGAACCATCTGAACCAATTAAAGAACCAGGCCCAACTAAGCCTAGGTTTTTTAGACGATAGTCAGAGATATTTATCTTTTTATTCGGGTGTCCACCTGATTAGTACGATTGATATCCAAGAAGGGACCGACCAATCTAAGATTCACCAAAAATTGATCGATACTATCTTTAGAGCAGCCCCGGTTAAAGATAAGATCCAATTGGAAGAAGAACCAAATTTACCTTTTCAGAAAGTCCAGATCGCTTTGGATGAGGCAAAAAAAGAATGTCAAACTCTCATCAAAAAACTTCGCGAAGAGATAGCAGATCTCAAAAAAAAGCTCCAACATGAAAAGAAGAAAAATGGGACGCTGGAAAGAAAATTACAAGAAAAAATAGGTGCTCTAGCAGAAGCTAAAAAAGAGCTTGCTCAATTGCAAAAGCTAAATGATCGACTAGGAAAAGAAAATCAGAAGATCAAATCAAAACTGGAGCAGTTTTCTTCCGAAATCGGGAGATTAAAGAATCTTCTTGCTCAAAGTAAAGATAAAGCCGCCTCTTTAGAGAAAACATGCAGAGAACTAGAATCTCAATTAGATAAAAAAGGGCAAGAAATTTCCTTTTTACATAAAGAGTTACAAGGTAGGGATGAAAAAATCTCTGCATTCTCTAAGGAAATAGAAGAACTAAAAAAAGAGGGAAGAGATAAAACAACCGAGATCTCTGAAAAAGAGAAGGCTCTTACCCAAGCACAAGAAGAAAAAGGTCAATTAGGAAATAAAATAGAAGAGCTTTCTCATGAAAATAAAAGACTGTCTAAGAAGCTCGCCTCGAAAAACGAAGCTCTTACTCAAGAAAAAGAGAAAAATGGCCGGCTATCTACCCTTCTCAACGAAACGAAAAGAAAATTAGAATCAGCCCAAGGTGAAGTAGAAAAATTAACAGAGCAATTACTTACTGCCTTACAAAGCAACCGAGAATTACAAAATCAGATCCAGGAGAAAGAGGATGCCATTCACGATCTGACTCAAAGATTAGAGCAGCTAGAAAGAGGAAAAATCCAGCAAATCAGCGAGCTTGAGCGGGAGCGAAATAGATTACAAAGAGATCTAGATGCAACTAAGATGGAAGTAAGGAGGTTAAAAGAGGCTCTATCTGAAGAAAAAAGCAAATTTCAAGCACTACAACAAGAAAAAGATGATCTGCAATTGCAATCAGAAAGAAAACAAAAAGAGCTAGAAAGCAAATTAGCTGAAGCAACAAGAAAAATCTCTTCTCTATCGGAAGAATTACAAAGAAAGGAAGAGCTTTTAGCTGATAGAAATAGAAAAATAACAGAACTCAATACAAGCATTTCATTAGACAAACAGCTACAAGCTATTCCAAAAAATCAAAATAGAATCCTTGCCAAAGAGAAAAAAGAGCTACAAGAAAGGCTCAAACAATTACAACAACAACAGGCAAAAGAGGTTGAGAAACTCCGAAAAACTATTGCTGATCTTAAAGATGCTTTGCAACAAATGACTCTGCAAAATGGAGAAACCAACCGAGAGATAGCTTCCCTGAAAAGAAAACTGGATGCCAATCAGAGAAAAATCTCCAGCCTAAAAGAAAAGAACGAAGCGCTAGAAAATGAGATCCAAAGAGTTCAATCAGAGCTGGATGAAGCCCAAAGAGATAAAGCCTCATTACAAAGCCGTCTAAATAGCTTAGAAGGGACAAAAGAGAGGCAGCAAAAGAGAATCGAAGAGTTAGAGCAAGAAAATACTCAATTGGAACAACAAATCCGGACTCTTTCAGATGAAAATAGAGTATTATCAGAAAAAGCCGGTCAATTGGAAGCAAAGCTTTCCGATAAGAGAAATGAAGTAGAAGAAAAAGAAGAAGAAATAGAAAGACTCCAAGATGAAAAAGAAGCTCTTCAGAGTAGATTGGATGAGAATCAAAGCGAAATCGATTCTTTGAAAAATAGAATAGGGCAACTAGAGAAAGAAGTAGCAAACAGTGAAGAGTTACAAAGAGAGAAAAAAGACGCCATTAAGAAAATAGACAGCTTATCCAATGCTCTAGATGATTTGGAAAAAGAGAAAGAAAGATTAAGCACTTTGAGCCATGATCTAGAGAAAAAAAATCAAAGGCTGCAGAGCGATTTAGAGAGACAAACTGATAGTATCAACATCCTTGAAAAAGAAAAGGGTGAATTAGAGAAAACTCTAACTAGCAACGAGAGAATGCTAGAAACCCTTTCCAAAGAGCTTGCAAAAAACAGAGAAGAAATTACAAGACTCCGTGCGGAAAATGAGGAATTACAAGCTCAGATTCAAAGTCTGCTCCAAGCAAAAGCCGAAGATAAAGCTACAATCGAAGCTCTTAACTCTAGACTAGAAGAGAATAATCAACGTATCGACCAGCTAGAAAGAGCAAAAGAAGAGCTCATACAACAACTAAAGCA
>CAYPKB010000154.1:0-4046 GCA_964411185.1 uncultured bacterium | reverse complement strand
TAAATCGTACATTTTTTGCCTCTAACTTCTTTTTTTTCTCTACTTCTAGGGTTTTTGCTCGGATCTCATAGGTGCTCTTCTTATTTTCACAAGCAGTAAGAGATGCCTTTTTTACTAGATAAGTTCCTTCTCCAGTCAACATAATTTCTTCTCCTCCTATATAAAACGGAGGAAGAAATGTTTTTCCTTGATAGACAACTCCTTCTTTTGTTGCAAAATCAAAAACAAGCCTCGATCCTACATAGACCCTGCCTCTATATTGCACCATCAAATCTCCTTCAGCTTCCACTTTATGAATCAGCTTTCCAGATTCTTTAGTATAGTAATAATGAATCGATCTTGCTTGTATACGAATATCCCTATTCTTGATCACGCCTCCTTCATGAGTAAAAAGTATGCCATTTTTATAAGTAGGATTTCTTAAATCAATAGTGAGCTCTTTGGCATATGGCTTATAGGGATAAATAGGGGACTTTTTATTGATATAGGATGGGTCTTTATGGGATGATTTTTTTCGAACCTCACCCACTATTGTGTTGTGGAGAAAAAAAAGAGTAATAAAAACCAATACACGCATGAGAAAGGAAGAATAGAAGAGTAGAAATTATTCTACAAAAAATTCGCACATCTTCCTAGAAAATATGAGAAAAAATCATTCCATCGCTCGCAATAATAATCCTGCTAGAGGATAGCGATTGTTAGGATGGCCATTTTTCATAGCCTCCAAAACAATAGAAATACTTTTTTCATCTTGCTTTTGAGCAAATGAGGTAAAAATCTCTATCATCAATCTGGATGTCTCTTCTGCGGAAAGAGAATAATGATCTACATTGATTCTTTCACTCATAGAGAGGTGAGGTCTTAGTTTGATTATCTGAGTTTGATCCCTATTTTGGATCCATTCTTCTAGATACTCTTCATGACCATCTTTCTCTCCTAACCGAAATAAAATCAAATGAGCATAATCCCTGATCAAAGGAGCTCCTAACCTTTGCGTCTCTTCTCTTAAAAGAGCAATGACCCTATCTGTCTGCAAATTTTCAAGGAGTTGCATCACCTGCGGAATAAGAGGAGAGAGATTGGCTTCAAAAATGGCTTTTGCAATTTTGATAAATGCCTTTTCACCCAGATGAATGGACTCCCGAAGTAACTGTTCTTTGATTTGCAGAGAAAACTCTTTGAGATAGTCGCTCTCTTCTTTATTTCTTCCCATTGTTTTACGTGTCAATCGGAAGGAAATATGAGCTTTGCCAATAGAAAGAGCTGGAAAAATGGCTAACTGGTTATCTGTAAGAAAGGGAATCAATGCCTTCAAACATCTAGGATCTCTTTTTGCAAGTAAAGCAAGAGCGGCATTCACTCTGATCTGATCTTCTTCTGAGTGCAGTAAAAAATAGAGCGTATCCTCTGTACCTTCCATATCACCTAAGGCATAGGTGGCATAAGGATCCCCTGCCATGGCAGCTTTTTCTACATATTCTTTTGCTTTTCTCTCACCCAAAAAATAGAGGGATTTATAGGCAGCAAGTCGTAGAGCAGGCACAGTAGAAGTTTTATATTTTTCTACCAAAGCGAGACAAGAACTGTTTTTGAACTTTCCAAAAGCGTCGAGAATAGCTTCCTGTTCTCCAATGGTGGCATGCGGAAGCTTTCTTAAAAAGGGCTCTATAAAATCATCACGCAGGGAATAACTCAAAGCTGATATAGCCTCTATTCTCACATTGGGATTTCTATCTTGAAGAAATTCTCTCATCTTAGCCATTGCTTCATTAGTCCCTAACAAAGCAAAAAATCTGGGAAAAAAAACGCGAAAGAAGGGAGGTAGCTTATGAAGAAGGCTTTCTAGATAATTGCTGGCTAACGTATGTTTTTTCGCAGCAAGTAGGTAGCCGGCCTCCATCCTTGTGGATAGAAAATCGGAAGACATCCCTTTGAGCAATAGTTCATCTGATTTGCTATCGGATATTTGAGAAAGAAAGAAAAGAGATAAAGATTGAATATTTGGATCTGGGCTGGAAATACCTTTAGCTAAAATATCTACAGATAAACGGTTCATAGCAAGCCCTGCTCCATAGAATGCAAGCATGTTTCTTTCGGTATTGTTCGAAGAGGCACCCTTTTCCAGCAACATCAGGCAGATCTGTTCCAATACAGAAAAATCAGGTTTTTTCTCTTTTTCTGCAATTTCTTGATATTTATCTATCGCCTCTTGGAATCGTCCTTGGTGGACGAGGTACAATGTATACCCCTTCTCTTCTTCATAGGGAGCGCTTAGGAGAGATGCCGTACAAAAAAGGAAAGAGAAAAAAGAAAAAAGCTTCATGTAAGCTCAGTCTAACGTAAATGATATTTTGAATTTAAGAAGGAAATTCGGGGCAGAGGGATTTGAACCCCCGACCTACTGGTCCCAAACCAGTCGCGCTAGCCAAGCTGCGCTATGCCCCGAAGAAAGTGTCTAAGAATATAGAGAAGGGCAAGAATTTATTCAAGATATCTTCCCTATCCCTAGCGTGAAGAATGATCCTAAAAAAATTGCTTCTATTAATAGAATAAATCTCCGTAAAATGCCCAAGCTAAAATAATTTTGGGAGTTTTGCATGTCAGTACATTTATCAGAGTTGAAACCCTTTCATTCTACTGAAAAGGGGAGAGATTTTTTAACTACTTGTTATGAAAAACCTACCACTCCATTCGATTGGGATCAAATGGACAGAGCGGTCCAAGATATTTTTCACAAAACAGCTAACTCACTCTATAATTCTTTTCAAATTACTCTGAAAACACAACCAAACGAATATAATACTCTTCCTACTTTTTCTTTTTTGGTAAAACCCAGGCACCTTGACCTTTCCATCCAACTCATTTTCTTTCAGACCTTCTTTCCCATTCTCCATTATTTCCACTCTTTAGATAATGATAGTCCTACACCTGCAGAGAAAACGGAATCAAAAAGTGATGATGAGAAGGTAGAAACCAAAAAGAGTGGAAAAAGTTTTTCTTATTATAAAATTTGGCAGCTCCTGCAATCACCAACAACAACAAAAACTGACCTTTTGCTTCATTTGAAAGCAAATTTTGAACGAACACATATAGAAAATGCTTTTAGGCTTATTTCTTACAGGCTCTCCCGACAGGATCTGATCACACTGACAGATGCCTCGATAGAAAAAGATATTACTCAATTTACCCTAGCTGTTCTTCGAGTCAGAAAAAAAACTTTCAATAAAAGCACCTTACGACAGTTTTTTATACAAGCTGCTCGTCAAGAAAGGATCGAAGTATTGCAAAGAATTTTAGATCTTCGACTTCGTTCTTTCCGCCCTAAATGGAAAAAGGATGCAATTAGACTAGCTGTAAAAGAGGGTAGAGTAGAAGTTCTTCGATTTTTCTATGAAAGAGAAAAAAGGCTTATCACTGAGGATATTGCTTTCTATTTTCAAGAGGCTATCAGAAGAGACCAAATAGGCGTTTGTAGATTTTTTCTAGGTGGCAATCGATTCAATCATCTTATCACCGCTACACTCTATAGCGACTCTTTTCTCATTGCTGTAAACATGGGTCAGTTGAAGATTGCCCAATTATTATTGGATATAGAGAGAGTCAACTCTAAAAAAGAGAGATGGGAACAAAAACCCTACATCATTTCACTAGATATTCTATCTCAGGTTCTCACAATTCTTGAAAATACCATTCTCTCGGAAAGTACAGACAAAAATACAAGAGAAAACGCAACGAGACTCCTTCGAGATATTTTTAGCTCCAAATCTTCTATTCTTGGAAAAGATACTGTAAACTCCCTCTTAGATAGATTGAAAGAAAAGGGATTTTCCATTTTACAAGAAGAATTCCAGGTATTGTGGGAAAAAGCAAACCGTTAATTTTTTCTGCAAGAAGAGAAGAAAATCTATTTCAATTTTTAAATCATGTAAGAAATAAACTGTTGTCAATTCTTTTGCATTTTGTCATCGTAGAGAAAAGGGTGGAATCATGGGTTTTTTAGATTATAAGAATGTAAAACGATTGCAACAATTGGCCAAAAAGCCAAT
>CAYPKB010000153.1:273-4105 GCA_964411185.1 uncultured bacterium | reverse complement strand
ATTGCACAAATCAAAAGACAAGCTTCTTCCATCGAAGATCCAGAACTCAAAGCTAAATATGGAATGAAATAGTGAAACGTATCTTTATCACCTCAGCGCTTCCTTATGCGAATGGACCTCTACATTTTGGACATATTGCAGGGGCCTATCTCCCGGCTGATGCTTATGCTAGGTTTGAAAGGCTCATGGGAAATGAGGTGTTATATATTTGTGGTTCGGATGAGTATGGAATAGCTATTACTCTGTCCGCAGAGCTTGCAAAAAGATCTCCCAAAGAGCAAGTTGATTATTATCATGCTCTTCATAAAGATCTATTTGCAAAATTAGAGATCTCCTTCGATCATTTTTCCAGGACCACTTCAGAAATCCATACAGAAACAGTAAAAGAATTTTTTCGTGACCTCTATGAAGATGGATATATAGAAAAAAGAGAAGAAGAGCATCTCTATTCAGAGGAAGAGTGCCGTTTTTTAGCTGATAGATATGTAGAAGGAAAATGCCCCAAATGTGGTTATGAAAAGGCAAGAGGGGATGAGTGTCCAAAATGCGGTTCTTACTTCGAAGCAAAAGAGCTACTAGATCCAATATCGAAAATGAGTGGTTCCCCATTAACATTGCAACGATCGGCTCATTGGTATCTTCGATTTGACCTCTTCAAAGATAGACTTACAGAATGGCTCGAAAAAAAATCATGGAAAACAAATGTTTTGCATTTTGTTCAAAACTATCTAAAAGAGCTAAAACCCAGAGCTATAACTAGAGACTCTTCTTGGGGTATTCCGGTTCCTCTGGAAGAAGCTGAAGGGAAAGTCTTCTATGTCTGGTTTGATGCTCCCATTGGATATATCTCTGCTACCAAAGAGTGGGCAAAGAAAGAAAATAAAGAAGAAGAATGGAAAAAATATTGGATGGAAGAAGAGACCAAGCATGTGGAGTTTATAGGAAAAGATAATGTTCCTTTTCATGCTCTATTCTTTCCTGCCATGTTGATGGGGCAGAAAAATTTTTATAAGACAGTAGATGACCTTCCTGCTAATGAATTTTTGCTGTTGGAAGGGAGGCAGTTTTCTAAATCGGATAATTGGTACATTGACTTAGATAGGTTTTTTTCCAAATATTCAGCAGATCAGATCCGATATGCTTTATCTGCCAATGCTCCTGAAAGTCAAGATGCAGAGTTTTCCTGGAAAGATTTTCAAAAAAGATGCAATGCGGAGCTACTTGGAAAATGGGGAAATTTCGTACATAGAACACTTACTTTTGCTCATAAATATACAGAAGGAAAAGTTCCAAACGCAGAAAATCTCTCTCCTATTGATAAGGAGTTCCTAGAAGAAGTTCGAAAGCAAGCTACCCAAATCGCAACTGACTATGCTCGCTACTCTTTACGAAGGGCAACAGATGGGATAATGCAATTGGCTGCCATGGGAAATGGATATTTCGATCAAAAAAAACCCTGGCAATCGAATAAAGAGGGGAATCAAGAAGAGGTAGATAGAACTATTTATTGTTCTCTTGAGTGTATCAAAGTTTTGTCTCTTGTCTCTTTTCCCATCATTCCGCATAGCGCTGCAAAAGCCTTTTCTTTTCTGGGAAGAGGCAAGAAATTGGAAGATCAAAGTTGGGAAAAATGGTTGAATAGCCCTCTTGAGCCCGGAGAAGCATTAGAGAAGCCTGAAATTCTTTTTCGAAAGGTGGAAGATGAAGAGGTAGAAGAGGAACTGGTACGATTAGGTTCTTTACTTAGCCAAGGCTAAGTTCTTCTTTTAGCGCCATAGATAAGCCGGTATATCTTTGAATCATTTTTTCGTTTCGAATAGCTATGGCTAGAGCTTTTTTTGTTCCTACTAATCCTACAAATTTTTTACCTCTGGTAAGAGCCGTATAGAGCAGATTCCTATATAAAAGCACGAAGTGACTAGTATGCACAGGCATTAGAATGGCCGGAGATTCACTTCCTTGATATTTGTGCACTGAAATAGCATAGGCAAGTGTTATTTCATCTAGTTCAGAAAAGTCATACTCTACCTCATATCCGTCAAAAGAGACGATCATTACTTGGTCTACTGTATGGATTGCTTGAATTCTCCCGATGTCTCCATTGTAGACTTTCTTATTATAATTATTTCTCAGTTGTATCACTTTATCACCAACATGAAAACGTTTCCCATCATGAAAAAAAGGGGAATTAGAAGGGTTTAAAGCTGCTTGGAGAAATTGATTCAGATGTAGAGTTCCTATCGGTCCTTTCCGCATAGGAGAGAGAATTTGTATATCTGTAAAAGGGTCAAACTTCTTTTCGAGAGGTAATTTTTTTTGAATCAGAGTAAGCAATCTATCTGAGATTGCCTCAGGGGTATCTTCTTCATAAAAATGACAATCTGAGGTAGGGCTCTGGGAGAGAATAGGAAACTCTCCTTGGTTTATTTTGTGAGCATTGATGGTAATCAAAGAGCCTTTGGCTTGTCGAAAAATCTCATTGAGTCGGGTTACAGGTAGAACGCTTGATTCAATCAAATCTTTCAAAATATGTCCTGCTCCCACGCTAGGTAGTTGATCAATATCTCCAATGAAGAGAATTTTCGTCTTATCTGGAAGAGCAAGAAGGAGACTATAGAGTAAAAAAGTATCGATCATGGAAGCTTCATCAACGATCAAGAGGTCACAATCTATAGGGTTATTTTTTCCTTTTTTGAATCCTCCGTTGGCAAAATCCATTTCTAATAAAACATGGATGGTGTGAGCTTTACGTCTTGTAATCTCGCTCAATCTTTTTGCAGCCCGTCCTGTAGGAGCGCAGAGAAGAATTTTTGGAGTAATTTTTTCTAAGATCGTAATCACTCCTTTTGTGATGGTGCTTTTCCCTGTTCCGGGACCACCCGTTATAATATGGATTTTTTCTTGAATAGAGGTAATGACAGCTTCTTTTTGTTTTTCCGCAAAACGAATATGAAGGGTCTCCTCTACCCATGAGGCAGCTTTTTCTCTATCTATCTCACGAAAAGAAATCGGGGCATTAGAAAGACGGTGGATCTCTTCCGCTATGGTCATCTCATAACGAAAAAAAGAGCGTAAGAAAATATAGGATTCTCCCTCTTTCTCTTCTCGTAAAAGATCTCCTTTTTCCACCATAGATGAAGAGATCTCTTCTATTAATTCTGAAGGAACCTCCAACATCTCTGCAGCTTTCTCTTTGAGTTTTGGTAAGGGATAACAGGTATGTCCTTCATTGGAGAGCTCCCATAAGAGATATTCTATCCCAGCTTCTACCCTCTCTGGGCTGGTCTTGGCATATCCTAAAGAGGAGGCGATCTTGTCTGCACTTTTGAATCCAATGCCGGTTATATCTTTGGCTAACTCAAAAGGATTTTTCTGGACCATTTCAATGGACTTGTCTAAATATCTCTTATAGATTTTTTGTGCGTAGGCAGTGCTTACTCCATGAGATTGTAAAAAGATCATCACCTGGCGGATCGATTTTTGCTTTTGCCAGCACTCTTTGATCATTTCGATTTTTTTCTCTCCGATGCCGGGGATTTCTGAAAGCCTATCGGGGGAGCCATCTAAAATGGAAAGTGTTTCTTCTCGAAATGTTTCTACAATTTTTTGAGCAAAGGCAGGGCCAATGCCTTTGATTAGTCCAGACTCGAGATATTTTTGCACTCCAACTAGATTATTAGGCGCTTCAATTTGGTACTCTTTGATCTCAAATTGTTTCCCATATTGAGAATGATATTTCCAACTTCCTTTACAGGAGATAGTCTCTCCCTCTTTGACGCCAGGTAGATACCCAACGATTGTGGTAAGGTCCGATCGATCCGATTCTTGCATT
>CAYPKB010000153.1:0-263 GCA_964411185.1 uncultured bacterium | reverse complement strand
ACCCTTTTTCAGGTTCGGAGAATACAACTCTCTCAATCGATCCGCAGATATGATCTAGTGTCTCTTTCATGAAAAGAAAAAACTCTATCACAGGGAAAGGCTCTGTGCAAGAAAGTGAGGTATTTTCTTGTTTTTTTCCTCCATTCTTTCTACTTTATAGTACGAAATGTTTTTCAAAAAAAAGAGCTCATCACAACTTTTGCCTCCTTCGTTTAAAGCAGAAGGTGTTTTACCCTCGCTTGCTGCATCTATTCATGATGATC
>CAYPKB010000152.1:0-4146 GCA_964411185.1 uncultured bacterium | reverse complement strand
TGCACAAGCCAGAACTGCTTATCTTAGACGAACCTACCGTTGGATTAGATCCCCACATTAGAAGAAACATATGGTCTATCATTCGTAAACTAAAAGAGACAGATGTCACTATTTTACTAACAACACACTATTTAGATGAGGCTGAAGTTCTCTCTGACAGAGTTTGTATGATAGACAGGGGCACTATTCGATTGATCGATACGCCTACTAACCTTAAAGAGCATTATAAAAAAGGCAATCTAGAAGAGATTTTTTTAACCCTTATCCAAGAAGAAGGAAAAGAGTGAAAACATTACTATATTTATTTTATAGGGATTTGATTGGGTTCAAACGAGAGTTTTTTTCTAAGCTCTTCGATACTTCTTTTCTTCTCTTAACAAACCTGATTGTTTTTGGGTATTTCCTACCCCAAACGGGTGTAGGAAATACCTTCGGAGCTTTTATGTTGGTAAGCGCCATCTCAGTCTTTGGTTTTTTTGATCTGGTTGGCAGAGTGGGTTCCTTCATAGGAGATATGGAAGGTGATAAAACTATCTCCTACCAATTGACCCTTCCTCTTCCCTCTTATATGGTATTTTTACATATTGCTGGATGTTGGGCTATGAGATCTGCTCTCATATCTTTTTTCATCATCCCCATAGGAAAATTGATCCTGATGGAAAATTTTACCTTAGGTAATATCTCTATTGTAAAATTGATTCCTATGTTTATTACAGTCAATCTCTTCCATGGTATTTTTGGACTCTGGCTTGCTAGCATACTAAAAAAAGTGGGCCAGCTTAGTTATATTTGGATACGCGTAGTAAACCCTCTTGTCATGTTCGGCGGATATTTTTACGCATGGCATACCATCTATGACTATTCTGAAACATCAGCTTATTTCATGCTAATAAACCCACTCCTCTATGCTATGGAAGGAATGCGAGATGCTATTTTAGGAGGAAACCATTTTCTTCCCTATCCACTATGTTTAATAGCATTGTGGATTTTTTCTACTTTTTTTGGATGGAATGCAGTGCGGAGGTTACAAAAACGATTAGACTGTGTCCGTTAGAATCCGTAGGAAAGCCTGTAGCTGATGTACGATGTGCGATCCTTCATGAATTGGCCTTCCAATGAGAACCCTTTGTGATATTCAATGAAGACTCGAAATTTTCTACCTATACCTTGTAACTTACTCCATTCATACCCACCAACAAAGGTTCCGTCAAAATCATAGTGTATATAGGCATCGGAACGAAAATGAGCAGCTATGAAAAAGGTACCATACAGCCGTTGCTGAATAAATTTTGATCCGCAAAATCTAAATTCTCCTCCATATTCAAAATAGAGTGGTTTCATAGGAAAAGAATGATCACTATGAAAAATGGCTCCTACTCCAGCATACAATCGAAGGGCTCTTATAGCTTGATAAGATGCAAAGAAGTCGACGGCTTCCATACTTGGGTTTACCCTGATAAAACCGGGATTGTTGACCAAAAACTCATCTCCTAAATGAGAGGATATGTGATAGATGCGAAAACGCATCGACCAAGCATTGATTGCATACGTAAGAGGTATCCCCACATAGAAATCTGTATTTTTTAACTCTGTCCCGGATTGGATTCTAGGCGGTGGAGGATCTATATCAAAAACAGACCAGATACCTGATTCAATACTGATTTGGACATCACCATGGCCCCAGACATCAAGCCACCGATAGATTGGAAAGTCATCTCCCAAAGAAACAGGAATCACCGATTTACCAATAACTCTGTCATCCTGCCTGTAACCTATTGAATAAGTAACCTGCCTTGGATCTGCCACCATCGGAAGCCATAATTCTGTGTTTTGAGGAAACCAGATACCTTTCGTAATTGGACGGTCTACATATTTTTTTCTGACAGCCTCATCTTTCGGTGGCACTCCGTTCAATACATGAACATCTTTTACCCCCGGAACGTCCCTCACAAAGGCAATGATACTTTTCTTTGTAAGATCATTTTTGGGAAGATTAGCAAGCCAAACCTCGTGATGTCTTACAATCACAATAACTCTAAACTCATAGTAGTGCATATCTACCAGAGCTTGGATATATCCTTCGAAATAAGGATCTGTCTCGTCACTTACCCCTTCGGGTATACTATCTGTTCTTGTCAAAACAGCTGAAATTTCGCCGTTATCGGGACTATTTCCAAAAACAAACCCAGAGAGGCAAAGCAGTAAACCGATGAATTTCTTGGTCATATATTCTTTTCTATATAAAAAAGCACAAATCAGAGAAAGATATTTTTTCACATATGGTCAGAATTAAAGATGAAAGCAGCCACTTCTTGTCTCCTCTTCCCATCCTCCGGCAATGGTTGGACTGTTTATTTTTCGATATATATCGCTTCTCGTTCTATTTGATATGAACCTATAATCGAAGTTTTTCTAATGCTTCCTGATAGGTTTCTCTACATACTGTTTTAAGGGGTTCATCTGATGAAATATCTTTTTGATACTGAAGCAGTCCTCTTGAAGCTGAAATTACCGCTAACTCCTCTCTACAGGAAGAGTTGATGTAAATTGATACATCTACATTTTTGGCTTCAAACGGATAATTAGCCAAATAGGGAATCAGTTTATCTTCTTTATTAATCTCATCAAGGAGTATTTCAACCGAGGCAACAAGTAGCTTTCTACCTTCTATAATATCAATTTTTCTAGATGATTGAAAGGCCAAAGCAAGCATTTCTACTTCATCCCTTGCTTGACCTCCTATTCCAAAAGGTTTCAAACC
Source organism: uncultured bacterium (assembly GCA_964411185.1). Taxonomy (GTDB): domain Bacteria; phylum Chlamydiota; class Chlamydiia; order Chlamydiales; family SM23-39; genus CAYPKB01. The sequence goes on along the minus strand of CAYPKB010000152.1, from coordinate 1,385 downwards.
ATATTCTTTTTCGATCCGAAGTAAAGCTTTTTTGCGTACAAAATTAATAAGATCTTGTTTTTCGAAAAGTTTTTCTGTTGGGTTGGTATAACAGCCTTCTAATAAGAAAAAAGAAAATATGGAGGGAAAAAAAAGGTTATGTTTAATTATTTTCATCTCTGATTTACTCCATATTTTTTATAAAGTTCGATATATGCCGCTTGATGACCTTTGCGAATGTAGGACTTTGAAAATCATGATCTATTCCAGTTGCATCTGGATGAGGATCTAACAATATCAAGTTTTTTCTATTTTTTAGTTTTTCTCGACCACACAACCATACTTCTGGTCTTGCTATAAATTTATTGAGACAAGAATTTGATATGCCACTGCTATTAAGTAGTGAGTGGAGATGCCGCTCATTATTGAACTGAAGAAATTTTAATTCTTTCCCTTTTCATTTGGGTTATTGAGCGATATTTTTATTCAGCAGATATTTCTAGTCGCAGCTTTTCGACAGCTTCATCATAGGTTTCAGAGTAAACAGTTTGATGTTCAAATTCAGAAGCCCTTATTTTATAACTGAATTCACCTTCTTTTGCTTTCACAATTATTAAATCTTTACTATTCATTGGTTCCATAAAAATTCTGATCTCCACATTTCCAGCGTTAAATGGATAATTGGCTAAATATGGACGAAGTTTTTCATCTTTATTGATTTCTTCGAGAAATATTTCAATAACATTTACAAGTAGCTTCCGTCCTTCTTCAATGTCAATTTTTCTATCAGATTCGAAAGCCAGAGCAAGCATTTTGACTTTATTTAAAGCTTTAGCCCCTGTCCCTATTGGATTTAACTTATATTTCATTTCAATGCGTCTTGCAGTTCTTTTTCTAACAGAATTTATAAGACTCTGCTCTTCTAGAAGCTTTTCAGCAGGATTGAAATCACAACCTTGTATAAATAAAGTAGATAAAAAAATTACAGAAATTGAATAAAATCTTATTTTATCCATCTTGCTCCATAATTTTTTTATATTCATTGATATGATCTAGTATTTTTTCTTTGAAAGTAGGACTTTGAAAATCATGATCTATTCCTGTTGCATCTGGGTGCGGATCTAATAATATCATTTTCTCTCTATTTTGCATGATTATTTTCATAGAAATAGACGAATCAATTTCATTCGAATCAAAAAAACCAGGGAGTATCAATTCTCCATTGTGGACAATATCATTTTTACTAACATAATTATATGCGGCAAAACAGATTTTATCTGAAATTACTGCAGCTGGTGCTATTGCAACTACAATAATCCTATTTTGGACTTCCGGTGGACATTGAATTAATGCATTATTTGTTTTTATAGCTCCTCTGCTATGGCAAAAATGTAATATTTTTGCCT
>CAYPKB010000151.1:1896-4178 GCA_964411185.1 uncultured bacterium | reverse complement strand
AGACGTTAGAAGAACCTAAACAAAAAGTTTTTCATGACACTCGCTTTGAAATAAAAGATAAATCGATAGCTCAATGGATGAAAGAACTCCTCATCGGCAAAAAAGTGGGAGATAGTGTAGAAGGAATCAGCAAACCTGATGAAGATGCTCCGGCAAAAGAGAAAAAAGAGTTCGAGCCGAAAAGAGTACTTGTCACTATCAAGAAAGTAGAAACTGCCGAACTGCCTAAACTAGATGAAGAGTTTTGCAAACAAGTGGGAGCTGCTTCGCCAGAAGATCTCAAAGAAAAAATGAAAACCAACTTGGAAAACAAAGCTAAAGAAAAAACAGAGAATGATATAAGAAATCAAATCAACACTTTCCTGCTTTCTCATAAATTTGATCTTCCCGAGAGCTTAATAGAGGCAGAAAAAAATCACAGAAAACATGAGCTCATTCATAACCCAAAACATGAACCCAAATGGCAAGATCTTTCTGAAGAACAGAAAAAAGAGGTAGAGAAATCTCTTCTATCCCAATCAGAGGAAGCAGTAAGACTATTTTATATCTCAAGACAAGTGGTCAAAGATGCAAAAATCGATATTACACAAGAAGATATAGATAATGAAGTCTACCACTCTCTTTTATCTCTAGGACTTACTAATATCGACAGAAACAAGATTCCTAAGGAAATGTATACATTGGCCTTTTCCAAAGTGATTCTGAAAAAAGCACAAGATTATATCCGAGAAAAAAGCGAAAAACAAAGTGCTTGACGCAAGAGGGATGGGCCTCGTATAACCATCTTAAAGTGTATTATAAGCAGGAAGAAAAGTTATGTCATTAACTCCATATGTAATTGAAGATACAGGCCGCGGTGAAAGATCGATGGATATCTACTCCCGGCTTCTAAAAGATCGAATCATTTTCATTGGATCTGAAATTTCAGATCAAATGGCCAATGTAGTCATTGCCCAGTTGCTCTTTTTGAAAATGGAGGATCCTAAAAAGGATATCAATCTCTATATTAACTCACCTGGAGGATCCATTACCGCAGGTCTTGCTATTTTAGATACCATTCTCTTTTTGGATTGCGATATCAATACCTATTGCATTGGGCAAGCCATCTCTATGGCAGCTCTTTTGCTAGCTGCAGGGACCAAAGGTAAGCGTTTTGCCCTTCCTCATAGCAGAATTATGCTTCACCAGCCTTATGGAGGTGTAGGAGGAAGTTCGGAAGATATAGCCGTTCAAGCCAAAGAGATCATTGAATTGAAAAAAATTACAGCCCATCTTGTTTCAGAGTTTACCGGCAAAGAGCTAAAAAAAGTGATGGAAGATTCTGAGAGAGATTTCTATATGGATGCAAAAGCTGCTATGGCTTATGGTTTGGTGGATCAAATCGCAGAACCCAAAAAAGTAAGTAAACAAGAAGAATTACAGACAACAAGCAGATGAACAAAGAAGAAGCCGCTTCCTGCTCCTTTTGCGGAAGAACTGAAGATCTAGTAGAAAAACTCATATCCGGGCCTAATGCCTACATTTGTGATAAGTGCGTCCATCTATGCGTAGATATCATTCAAAAAAAACCAACAAAATATGAGCTAAAGGTATTAAAACCAAAAGAGATCAAAGAACGGCTGGATGAATATATCATAGGACAAGAGAGAGTAAAAAAAACGATCTCTGTAGGGGTCTATAATCATTACAAAAGAGTACGTGCTATCAACGAAGGGAAAGAGATCTCTTACGGAAAATCTAACGTACTCTTAATTGGGCCTACGGGATCGGGAAAAACTCTTGTGGCCAGAACACTTGCCTCGATTCTTGATGTACCTTTTGCCATTTCCGACGCTACCACTCTTACCGAAGCAGGTTATGTAGGAGAAGATGTGGAAAATATCATTCTTCGCTTAGTACAAGCTGCTGACTATGATGTGGCCAAAGCGGAAATGGGAATTATTTACATCGACGAGATCGACAAGATCCGAAAAACTTCTGGCAATGTATCTATTACCAGAGATGTTTCTGGCGAAGGTGTCCAACAAGCTCTTTTAAAGATTGTCGAAGGGACTGTAGCCAATGTTCCTCCCAAAGGAGGCAGAAAGCATCCTAATCAAGAATATATCAAAGTGAACACGGACAATATTCTCTTCATCGTAGGCGGAGCTTTTGTCCATCTAGATAAGATTGTTGCCAAACGATTAGGAAAAAGCACCATTGGCTTTACACTGGGAGATAAATCGAAACAGATCCAAAATAGCAACTATCTTCTCTCTCAGGTACAGACAGAAGATCTGGTA
>CAYPKB010000151.1:0-1886 GCA_964411185.1 uncultured bacterium | reverse complement strand
CATTGGAAGATTCAATAGCATTGCCAATTGCAACGAACTTACCATTGAAGATCTCAAACAGATCTTGACCCAACCAAAAAATGCGGTCATCCAACAATATACGGATCTATTTGCAGAAGAGAATGTAAAGCTTCACTTCACCGACGAGGCGCTCACTGCCATAGCGGAAAAAGCAAAAGCTACCGGTACGGGAGCAAGAGCTTTGCGCATGATTGTGGAAAATCTCTTGCAGGATCTCATGTATGAAGTACCTTCAGATCCATCTATTCATGAGATTACTATTGAAAAGGATACGATTGAAAAAAATCAGCCACCTCAAATCCGAAGAGAGCAGGAAAGCGCTTAATCTTCTTCTGGATCAAAAAGCCTCTGCATCGCATCTCCGAGCCCTATCATTTCGTTTGGCTGCATGATAGTCTCATGATTGGCATCGACATTTTCGAGATTTTCAGAAAGAGAAAGCTCCGGATTGAAAAGCTGATTGGACGCCCACTCCTCTATATGATCCAACTCTTCTTGGATCAAAGAGGGAGCAAAGTGATGGAATGATAAAAATGTCCAATCGAGACTTCCTTGCTCTTCCATTTTTTTGATAGCTTTAAGACCTAGATGCTCTTCTAATGAATCTTTTTTGAATGAAACACCATTTCTTTGGATATAATTTTGGTATAGCGCTGCTTCTTCACTCCAAGAATCAGCTTGGATCGTCATAGCAATCACATGGATGGCATATTCAGTCTCTTCTGTTGTGATACGATTATCCGCAAGGATTTTGAATTTCCTTCTATTGGAAGGACGTTGTTCAATATAGGTCAGAAGCTCTTTTACCTTATCATTCAGAGAGTGAGCATTATCCATAGGATGCATAGCTGCCCAAGTTATAGCAAAAGTGTCCAAAGATTCTATCTTTTCTAAGAAGGAAGTCAAAGAATGAAGTCTTACCTGATCTTCCGGTCGTTTATTTTCCTTAGCAAGGAGATCAGACTTTTTCTTTTGTATAATAGATTTCAACCCTTCCTGTAATACTCTGGTTTGAAAGAGCTGTTTTTTTACTCGAGATTGAGCATCTTCATTAGCAAATGAAGTTATCAGTTGATCTATTTCCTCATCGGAAGAGGGTAACTTTGAGAGTCTATCATCAGGTGCTTTTTTGACATTTCGGATAGCTAGCGCATCCTCACCATCTAAATTTCCTTTCAACCCCTCTTTTCTTTTGATGGGGAATTTCATAGGAAAAGGTCGAACTTCGTGTGTAAGATTCCCGATAAAAGAAGCCAGTTTTTCCAGGTTTTCATCGTTTTCTATCACTCTGCTACCACGGTCTGTATACACCATCAAATGTGTGATATCAACTCTATGAGCATCTGGATAAGCTCTACCTATCTCAGATACAAGCCCTACAAACTCTTCCTGCTTTTTCTCATCTTCCAGCAGAACTTCTCGGACATATCCTCTAGGAGTCACAAAAAAGAGCCTATGGCTATCCCCATGGGGACGGATTTCTGCCTGGGCGGGCTCTACATTCTGCCCATCTACCCTATTATCAGCTCTTTCTAAGCACATCTCCATTGCGGGAGCCGCTCTTTCTAATCTAATTTCTAAATCACCTGGAACCATAATTACCTTTTATTTAATAAAAATATTAACAGTTTTTATTAAATAATTCAAATTTTATTAAAACTAATTTTAAACACTCTTTATTATAACTTATTGACACGAAACTTCTTGTAAATTACTTATAATCAGTAATTTAACTAACAATTCCTATAGAGAGGCTCTCTGAGTTGACAGACAACAACTTATGTAAACCACTCTATATAAGCGACTTGCATGATAATAACAAAATAAACCACTATATGTTAGTTAGTTATATTATAATAATAATT
>CAYPKB010000150.1:3222-4265 GCA_964411185.1 uncultured bacterium | reverse complement strand
CAGGGAATTTTCTACCTGCTGCAAATGTCTCAAAGCTTTATCTACTTTTAGAGTATGGGCTGAGGTGACAACAGAATAGAGTCCTTTTTGTTCTGCGTAGCGTTTGGAAAAGAAAAAGTGGGCAAAAAAAGAACAGATGCCAGCAAAGAGAAGAGCTAGAAGAGCTGCGTAGAAGGCGGAGTAAGGAAAAAAGGAGCCTTGAAAAAAGAGGCAGAAGAAAAAGACAAAAAGATTGGAGCCAAAAAGAAAGGGAAAAAGGCGCAAGGTATCCTTGAGAGGCTCTTTAGAAAAAAAGATTTTTCTTTGCAGCGCGGTAAATAAAAAGTAGGCGATAGCACCGCTGATCATAGGAGAAAAAATCCATCCCCCAAAAATTCTTGCCACCTCGCTCCATTGGATCGAACTGAACCCCCCGATGGTGGCTCCAAATCCCATTACCGCTCCCACAATGGCATGAGTGGTTGAGACAGGAATACCTAGATGGGAGGCAATTTGTAGCCAGAGACCCGTTGTAATCAATGCGCTTAGCATCCCAAGGATAAATAGCTGAGGTTCGAAAGCAAAAAGATCAGTATGAATGATCCCATGCTGTATCGTTTGGGAGACCGGAGCTCCTATAAAGAAAGCGCCGCAAAACTCTAAAATTGCAGCTAAAAAGACTGCTTTTTTTAAGGTAAGGGCCTTTGATCCGACAGAGGTTCCCATCGCATTGGCCACATCGTTGGAGCCAATGTTAAAAGCCATATAAAAGCCAAAAATCAAGGTGATAAAAAGAAGTATTGCGTTAATGTCCATGGGGCATATCGAGCATCATGCGGATTCTGTAGCCTAATTTTTCTGCCAAATTGGAAAGAGTACCAATCTCTTTGATCATTGACATCCAAAGGTGAAAAAGAGAGTAAGTGATCTTCTCTTCGAGTCCATATAACCTTTGTAAAAGGTCATATTGTAGAAGATCTACCTCATGTTCCCACAAACCCAGCTCATCATCGATGAAGAGAACCCTTTTGGTCATGCTGACTCAGCTCCTTTATTCGACTTAA
>CAYPKB010000150.1:0-3212 GCA_964411185.1 uncultured bacterium | reverse complement strand
TTTCTGCTTCTACTCCTCCAAAGGAAGATTCCAGTAGAGGATCTAGCTCTTTGATAATGAGATGGACCATTAGGGCTGCTTGGATATTTTTTTCACAAAAAGGGACAAAAAGATCAGCTAGCTCTTCGTAACAGGTAAGAGGTTTTAAAGTAGCGAGGGTGGCAATATCTTCTGCCGTGTCTGCCAGAGCATCTTGTAAAGACAAAATTTCCAACAGTTGACCTCTATCTATAGGTAGAAAAAGACTTTTCGGTAATTGGTTTCGGATATGGTGTTTTGTGATATCTGCTTCATGTTCTAATGCAGAAATTTCTTTACGAATGGAGAGAATTTTTTCCTGATCTCCAGAGGCAAGAGCTTCAAAAAGAGAGGGGAGCATCTCGATACAAGAGGTCACTTTATCCATGTGACCTTGCAAAGGAGCAAAGGGAGATTTACCAAATAATCTGGCTATAGTCAGCATAAACTTGCCTCGTAGTATATCGAAAAGAGGGGATTTTTTCAGCCCGAAATCATCTTAAAATTATTTTTTTTGCCCAAGCTTCGAAGCAGTCAAAAGTTTCTCTTGTTCTTTCAAAGTAAGAGGTCGAAACTCTCCTGCTTTGAGTCTGCCTATGTGAAGAGGGCCTAGCCGAACTCGTTTCAATGCGAGCAGAGTAAGTTTTCTTTTTTCTATGAAAATCCGAATTTCTCGCTTTTTTCCTTCCATAACCGTGATAGAGAGAAGATGTTTCCCTATTTTTTCTACTCGTTTAGGACGGATTCTTCTTCCTTCGATAAAAGAGCCTTTCTCAAGAGATTGGCAGATCTCTTTAGTCACCGACTCTTTTAAAGAGACAATATACTCTTTTTCCAGCCCTGCAGAGGGATGAATTACCTTCTGACAAAAATCGCCGTCATTAGTCAAAAGAAGGAGGCCTGTGGTATCTCTATCTAATCTACCCAAAGAAAAAAGTTTCCAATGAGGGGGAAAGAAGGAATAAATATTTTTCTTTCTCTCATCATGAGCGCAGTGAAATCCGGCAGGTTTATGAAAGAGAATATAATGTTTATTTTTGGGAGCTTTGATCTTTTTTTTCTCAAAAGAAAGAATATCTTTTTCCCAGTCTATTTGCGTTTGTGGGGTGGTTACTACCTCTCCATTTACCTCTATTTTCCCAGAAAAAATAAGCTCTTCGCTTTTTCTTCTAGAGGCAACTCCCGCTTGTGATAAGGCCTTGGCCAGCCTGATGGTCGACATTTTTTCTCCCAAAAAAAAGATTTTTCTCTGATAGGATAACATGTAGAGGTGCAATAGTGCAAAAAGAACCGAAGTTAATATTGATGAGACATGGACAGTCTCTATGGAATAAAAAAAATATTTTCACCGGATGGGTGGATATCCCTCTGAGCGAAAAGGGAATTGAAGAAGCGATCGAAGGAGGAAAGGAGATCAAGGATATCCCTATTGATATTATCTTCACCTCTACCCTCATACGGGCCCATATGACTCTATATCTGGCTATGTTGCACCACTCATCCCAAAAAATTCCTGTGATGGTTCATCTCGGTGAAAAAAAAATATTTCATTGGGAAAAGAGCCATAACAAACAATCCGCAAAAAACCTCATTCCCGTTTTTTCCTCCTGGCATCTCAATGAGAGGATGTATGGGGCTCTCCAAGGACAAAACAAAGATGAGATGAGGAAAAAATTTGGAAAAGAGCAAGTACATCTTTGGAGAAGAAGTTATGATGTGGCGCCTCCTGAGGGAGAAAGCCTTTCCGATACCTCGAAGAGAACTATCCCTTATTTTAAGAAAAAAATAGTCCCTTTTTTAGAAGAAGGAAAAAATGTCTTTATCTCAGCCCATGGTAATAGCCTCCGCTCCATTACCATGTTTTTAGAAAATCTTTCAAAAGAAGAGGTGGTCAATCTAGAGCTGGCCACAGGAAAGCCGATAGTGTATACTTATCGCCGTGGAACCTTTCGAAAAAAATAGAGAGATCTATTTAGATCATCACAATTTCGCGCAGCCGGCATCATATGCCATCTCGGCCATGAGCAAAGAGATTCCTTTTGGGGAGGTGCATGCCCCTCATGCCAAAGGAGCTGAGGTAAGAGCCTTTCTAAAAGAGCATGCAGGAGCTATCTGTGACCTTCTTTCTCCCTCTTTGAACCATGATCTTTTCTTCTACAACTCTTACTCTGAAATGATCTTCAAATTGCATACCCGGTATCGGATGCAAGAGGCCAAATGGGAAGGAAAAAATCATATTTTTTTCTGGAACTATGAAGAACCCTCAGTTCTTTCCGATTGCATCTGTCAGAATGTGCCGCAAAAAGAAGGTCTAGCCGATCTAGAGAAACTAGCCCGTGAAATCACTCCTAAAACAGGGATGATCTCTCTACCCCACGCTGATCCGATCACAGGGATCATTCAACCTATCGAAGAGTTAGCCTATCTCTGTAAAGAGCATGAGATCCTTTTGCATCTAGATGGGAGTTTCACTGCAGGCAAAATACCTATCTCTTTACAGGAGTATCCAGAAATCTGTTTTACTCTTTCCACCAATCAACTGCATACTCCGGTAGAATCGGGGATTTTATTTTTTCCGAAAGATAGAAGTGCAGACTTTTTAGAGTCAGAGATATCTCTTCCTCTTTTGTCTGCTGCCAATGTAGCTGCCAAACATGCAGAGCTTTATATGGATAAACTGACTCTAGAGACAGCCCATCTGCGTATGGAGTTGGAAAAAGGAGTAGAAAAGTGCGGATCCTCTCCTCTTCGTAGCCATTTTAGACTACCGAATGTCAGCCTATTACTCTTTCCTTACCTCCATCAGGAGATGTTAGCTTACCGATTGCATAAGAGAAAGCTCTTCGGAGCCATCCGCTACAAAGAAGAGGAAATAGAAAGATTCCTGCGATCTTTTTCTGGAATAGAGGAAAATAGATACTCCGCGATCTCCTTTGTCTTATCTCGTTTTACTACAAAAGAGATGATACAAGCTGCAACTGAGATCCTCAAAGAAGAGGTAGCTTTTCTACAAGAAAAAACAAAGAGGGCTTTTCATGTGGGATCAATATAGTAAAAAACTCATCCAACGAATAGACAAACCTCTTTTTGAAGGAGTCTTGCCAGACCGCTCTTATGAGAAAATGAGAAGAGTCGAAGCAGAAATAGGTTCTATACCTTTGGGTTTTACCGCTAAGCTCTACCTGCTCGTAGAT
>CAYPKB010000149.1:1136-4312 GCA_964411185.1 uncultured bacterium | reverse complement strand
AGCCCATATTCCGAAGCCAGGATGGATCTTTATTGTTTATCCCTTTGAAATGTCTCGAAAGAACTGTATCTAAATAAGAACCCAAAAGATCAGTAAGCTGGTCTTTCTTCTTTTCCTTTACCAACCGCTGGATAGTATCGAGAAAAAGTTCCGTCTTTTTTTGCAGCAAAAAGCCTATTTTGTTGGGATCAAATGTGAAAGTTCTTCCTAAACGGTCCCGGATGGTTACAGGATGGGAAAAAGAGTCTGTCTCAGTCAAATGCATACAAAGTATGCCAGTCTCTTTTTTTAAATCTTTATAGGCAATCAGATAACTTTTCATCCAATTTTCGAACTGCCTTCTTTTTCCTTCGATTCTATACCTTCGGTAAGCATTCCAGGAGGGAAAAAGTCGAAATAAGTGCAAGCCAAACCTAGGTTTGACTAAATGATAACGAAATAACTTTAGTACATATTTATCATCAGCACTTGCAAAAACATAGGATTGTCTTCCCCTAGCAAGATAGGTAAAAGGTTGGGATAAGATTTTCTCTACTTCTTTTTTCTCTTTTTCAGCTAGAGGACAATCCCATTGTTCTTCATTAGGTAGAGAAAAATGAACTTTTTGCACCTGGAACCCTCCCGTTATCTCATGCCATGTGATTCCTACAAGGGGTAAGAGAAAGAGAGATAAAAGCAAAAAAAGTCGTCTTCTCATCTCTAGAAATAATAGAAACCATGCTGAAAAAAAGAAAGAAGCAAAAAAATATTAGAACCCTTCTCAAAAACAATTTATGATAAAGGAAAATGTATCAAAGGAGTCCACCTATGTTTTTACCAGATTTACCCTTAGCCAATATAGAACATGTCCAGAAAGTGGGAATGACGCAACCCTCTTTTGCTACCTATCTTGCTTTTATCAAAGTAAAACCGAAGCCGAAGACAGAAAAAGCCTATAAGGATCTACCTTGCAGTGAAGAGGATGCTATGACTATTCATCACATCATTCGCACGATTTCAGAAAAGGGTAAATGGTGGTTAATGAAACATCGTAGTGAAATGAACGCATTGGGAGATAGCATCAACCATGTACATCCTCTCAAGTTTTTAGAAACTATCTTTAGCGATGAACTCTTAAAGGAAAGGATGAAAGATGTTTTTGACGATTATTTCAAGAAAAATGGTTTCATGGAAGGTGTCAATAGGGGTCTCACTGCACGATCTAATGTCGGAGAATTAGATGCCTATATTCAAGACTTTGCTAATTCTGTAAACGCTAAAAAAGAAGATATTCAACCTTACTTCGATAGCCAAGATTGGGAAGGGTTAGTTAGACATTTGATATACAATTAGTCTTCGACTTTTCCAAAAATTGGATAAAATCTTTCTCAAAGAGTTCCGGGGTAACAATATGAGCCCCTCTCCTATCTCGCAAATAAAGAGCATTGCCTGCTTCCCATTTTGCAATCCCTTTTAGTAATTTCTTAAGAGTAGGCTCTTTTCCTTTCAATTTGCTTTCAGAATGAATCCAAATCTCTCCCTGCATAACAGCCATAAGTTCCATACATGTCTGCCCTCCGGATCTTGTGCAGGTGAGATCACTTCTATAGAAAAGAGATGCAATCACGCTTTCATTTTGAAAAGTGAGAGGTATGGCAGAAACATGCGAGGGAAACTCCTCTATATCATCTAATTTTTTACACAATTCACTGAAGAGAGAGCTTCTTCCCTCATGATGATGAGAACAAAAAGCAAAAATATATATAGGGTCATCATTATATTTTCTTGCTAACTCTACCATTTTTGTCATGTAAGTGACTGTTGCATCAAATGCCGGCTGAGAACCTAGAAGAATAGTAATTACTTTTGCATTGGGTTCAATGGTAAAGCATATCTTATCATCTTTATCAAAAGAGCTTTGTATAGGACCTCTTTGGACTATTTTTTCCATCCATACTTTCTCTTCTTGGTTTTTGTATTGGGTATGAAAAGAAAAGGGCAAGGATGGAAGTTCTTTTCCTCGGTACTGATCGAAACTCTCTCGTACGTAATAGTCTCTGTAACAGATCTCTTTTTCTTCCATTTTACAATACTTTCGCCAGAAATCATTTGCCGTCTGGCCTTTCTGTAGAAGAGGTGGAATGGTGATGAAGGTGAAGATTTTTCTATCTTTCATCGAAAGTTTTTTAATAGGCGAAAAGAACCATTTTGCTCTGTCTGTAGGAAGGTCTACTAATACCTTTTCAACCGTTACCTGCTTTTTTCTTAAAAAATTATGGAATCTAATGGCCCTTACAATGGCTTTTGTGCAAAGAGGCTGCGTATCAATTACATATTGGATATCCTCTCGCATGAGCAGGCGAAGCAAAGCAAAAAAAACACTAGGACCAAATAAGATATCAGCAAAATGAATATTTCCTGTTACTAGTTCCAACAGTTTTACTTTTCCATCTTTTTGCGCCTTATCCCACAAATTGATACAAAACTTCCCAAACTTTTTTGAGGCCCAATCCTTCAACAGATCTTTTTTGATGATTTTTATCTTGCTATTACTACGTTTGACCTCTTGTTCTTTAGCTTTTGCCGCTTGCAGCAACCCCCCGCCTCCAGAACAGGTAATAATCAGAAGAGAATCCACTCCTTCTTTGAGCATCTTATTTTCCTTTATTCTTTTATTATTACGCTCCAATGAGAGCCCCCATCGCACACAATCCTACAAATTGATATCCCATATCTACGAAGAAAGATATCCAAGATCTATCAGACCAAAGGTAGATGGGAAATTGCGTTGTAACCACAAAACCGATCCAAACTCCAAAGGCTGCAAAGATACCATCCATAGTCGAAGTAGCTCCTAAATAGGCAATCAGTAAGGAGAGAAAAAATGAGATGAGAAGTGCATTTACAAAACCAAAAAAAAGTAAAGGCAACGGTTTTTTTCTCTTTGTGGGATTTACTTTTGCCCAGACTTCTCCAAATAAAGGTTTGGAGTACCAAATAGCCCCTATTGCCATATATATGACTGCAGCCACTAGAATTGTTATGAAGTCTAATTCAATCACTTCCATCCTTTCACCTATGAACCAAGCGGGAGAGTTAGTAAAGGAGCAGGCAAATTACTCGGCTCGGATTGTAAGTTATATAATTGCAGAAGGAGTAGAAAGGTACGTTTGGAGGCCAAATCGCTATCACTAATA
>CAYPKB010000149.1:0-1126 GCA_964411185.1 uncultured bacterium | reverse complement strand
CTATATTTTACCCTCAGGTAATGATCACTCGGCTTGGATTCTTCCGATTTAATATCGAAAAGAGGTCCTACAAGATAATCCCATCCATACCTCTCTCCATCTATATCTTTTGTAACGACCACGTAGCCTCTATCTACATCCTCTTTGGGAATTTCAATTCCGTTGGAAAGATAATACATGCAAGATAGCAACGATCTTGTCATGATTCCTACTTTACCTTCTTTGGTAAAACCAAGCTCTAAATTCACAACATAGTTGTCACCAACAGTATGTACATCTGAGAGTAAATCAGCAAGCTGTTTCGCCTCCTCAGCTGCTTTTGGAAAGGCTATCTGCAAGATATGCCCATTTGTTCCGTTTCCAGATACATGAGGACAAACTTTTATCCCTACTTGCAATTCTGAACGTCGCTGTAAAATACGAAAGAGTCTTGTTACCTCGAAAAATGCATTATATTTAGGTAGGTGTTCAGGTACGGGGCCTGATGCTTCAGGAGCATTTAGATAGTTATCAAAACTTTGTACAATCACCCGAAAAACAAGATCTATATTCCATCCAGAGAGAATGAGATGTTGAATAGTCTGTAAGTCAATGGGATGCAATAGTTGTTGAGCAAATTGATGACCTTCCAACGGAGTATACTGAATCGTTGGTTGATTTTGCCAAGTAAAATCTCCTCCCAAATTGAAAGGATTCGATTGATTGAATCCAGGTATGGGAATAAGAGGAAAAGCTGAGGTCTTGTAGGTAAATTGTGTGGTAATGTTAGAAACATTGAGAAAAAAAGGACTGTCAAAATAACGCAACCGAACCAAATTCAACAACATCTGCTCGCTATTTGTCTCCTGCAATACCAAATTGTATGCCGTTCTCCCTCCAGATCCGTCCATTGCGGTTTTACTGGAGACATGACAACTGCTTACAAAAATGGATGTACAAAGAATAAAAAGTCGTAATTTGAAGCATCTGACCATAATGTGCCTTAAATTTGGGACTATAGTAAGAAAAAAATTTTCTGACAATAGAGAGTAGATATAAAAAAAATAAAGAGTTTATTGAAAAGTAAACTGTTCTTTTGAGAAGAGATTTTTAATCTCATTTTTTGTATAATATTTATAAAATTAAT
>CAYPKB010000148.1:0-4339 GCA_964411185.1 uncultured bacterium | reverse complement strand
GTAGAGAAAAAAATAGTCACCACAAAAAAAAACAAGATACCCGCACAGAAACCCATAAAAAAGAAAGTCCCATCCAAGAAAAAAAGAGCCTCAAAAAAACCCACCCTACCTTCTAATGCTCAATCTTCTCTTGAAAAGGCATTAGAAAATTGGGAAGAATTTTTTTCTGATACCCCTTCCTCCTCCTTTTCTTCCCCACTTCCTCCCTCCATTAAAGTGGAAAAAGATGCTGTAACAACATCTTCTACCTCCTATGAAAAGGAGCTGCTAACCTTTTTGCGCGATAAAATTATTCTACCTCACAAAGGAACCACTTCATTGAAAATTACGATCAGATCGGACGGTAAGATCAAACGATGTGAAGTGATCTCCTCCTCTAACGAAGAAAATAGTTCCTTTCTGAAAAAGCATTTGCCAATGCTTACACTTCCATGTTTTAATGACCCCCTCAAAGAGAAAACCTTTACCATTCACATATCCGGGCAATAAAATGATACGATCTATCTTTTTGTTACTCCCCCTCTTACTTTGGGGCAGTGATCTTTTTTTAGAAGTGGATGCTATATCCAATCAATCCCCCATATATCTCAGTGCTATCACCATAGCACGCTCTAATGTAAAGCAGCATTACATAGACGAGTTAGACAAGATCATAGCTTTCGATCTGTCTTGTACTGGCAAAGGAGTCTTATCTTCTGAGCTTACCCCAAAAGCTCTACAAGTCAGACCCAGAATTGAAGGTAAATCTCTCTTTTTTGCCTGCATGCAAGGAGAGAATCGGAAAACCTATAAAGTACATCTAACAGAAAAACTTTCTAAAGATAGAGTTCATATCCATCAGCTGATAGCTAAACTCCAAAATGATCTACTAGGGGTTCCTGGAATCCAAGATAAAAAAATCATCTTTTCCGTTCGTCATAGAGACCATGAAGGTAATATTCAATCAGAAATTTGGATGAGTGATTACGATGGGGAGAATCCCAAACAGCTTACTTTCCATAAAAACTATGCTATATCTCCAAAATTCTTACCTAGATTTCCCTTTGAACACTATTACTTCGTCTCTTTTAAAGAGGGTCAATCCAAAGTTTTTGTTGGCTCTTTGCATGATCAAAAAAGTTGGAAAGTGCTTCCACTAGCGGGCAATCAACTCCTTCCTTCCATCTCTCCCACGTTAGGGAAGATGGCTTTTGTCAGTGATGTTGCAGGTAGCCCGGATCTCTTTTTACAATATTTTGATAGACAAGGAAGACCTACCGGAAGAGCAAAACAACTTTTTTCTGTCCCCAGGGCCACTCAGGCAACTTCCTCTTTTTCTCCCGACGGCTCTAAACTTGCCTTTGTTTCCGATAAAGATGGCCCCCCCAGAATTTATGTAATGAACATTCCTAGAAGAGAAGATCGCAAAAGACCTGTTGCTCATCTCATTTCTAAAAAAAATCGACATAATTCCTCTCCTAATTGGTCTCCCGACGGGAAGAAATTAGTATATGGAGCAAAGGTCAATGGAATCTGGCAATTATGGATTTATGATTTTGAAAAAAAAGAAGAAAGACAAATAACAAATAGTTCACATAGTTTAGAAAATCCTGTCTGGGCATCAAACAATTTGCATATTATCTGTAATTCTGAAGATAATGGCGAATGTGAGTTGTATTTAGTAAATTGCAACAATCCCACTCCCATCCGAATTTCTAAAGGAATGGGCGAAAAAAGATTTCCAGCGTGGGAGCCATAAACGCCAAGAGGAGCATATGAGAGTAATTGTTTTCTTATTCGTAATATTGTTATCAAGCTGTAGTCGTACCTCATCAGAAACTTGGGAAGATATGAAAACAGCGGGAAGATACCTGGGTAAGGGAATCAAATCATTGTGGGGCGGTGAATATGAATCTAGGCAGCTTCTCTCCGATAATGAGTTCAGAGGTCCTGAAGATGACTTTTTACCTCTGGAAGAAGAGGAGATGAGCGAATATGTCCTGGCATCTACTCCTATGCAAAATGAGCCTAGGAAAGAGAGTACTAAAAGTAGGGAGATTTCTAACTTAGACTCCTTTCAATCTCCACCTGGAAGATGGAAAGATATCTTTCGAACTATCCATTTTACAACAGATGATCATGTCATTCGTGATAAAAAAGACCTAGTCACTGTGGCACGAATTGCAAACTTTCTAAAGAGAAATAAAAACGCCTCTTTGATCATCGAAGGCCACTGCGATAAAAGAGCTTCTGCAGAATATAATATGGCGCTTGGTATGAGACGAGCTCACCACATACGAGTTCTTCTCTCTAAGCAAGGTGTAGATTCTTCTCGTGTTTATACTATTTCCTACGGCAAAGAAAAACCTATTTCCTATGGAGATACTCCAGATAGTTTTTTCCAAAACCGAAGAGCGCAGTTTCGAATTAAAATGGATTAATTATGAGATATCATGAGATTCTTCTCGCATCTTTTGCCTTCTCTTTTTTAGGAAGCTGTTCTCCCTTGAAATCATCTCCTGAAGATGAAAAACATAAACTAGAACTGACGCTTCACGAAGTACAGGCTAATTTAGACGATGTAAAACATGATATTAACTGCTTTCAAACAGATTTACATATCATGGATGATAGGATTAAACATCAAGAAGAGTCTTTTGATAAACTGAAAGCAGAGTCTTCCTCGCAAATTTATGCAAAATTGAGCCATTTGGAAAAAAGATCTCAACTTTTACAAGAAAAGCTAGAAACATTTGAAAATAAGCAGGAAGAATTGCAAAAAAAATGGGAAGATCTGGCATCGCATGCCAATACTACCACTACAGCCTTGACACAACATCAACAAAAAATCTTGGAATTACAAAATAGCACACAAAAGCAAGCTGTTGCCTTAAAGCAACTCTCTCATTTGAAATCTACATTGGAATGGATTGTAAATAAAATGAAGGGTAGCGAGAACGACCATGTTGTAAAATCAGGTGAAACGTTGGAAAAGATTGCCAAGCGATACAATATCAGTGTTGATAGGTTGAAAAAAGCAAACAACCTAACTCAAGATCTAATCTTTGCAGGACAACGTCTACAGATTCCAAATTCATGAAAGATAGAGCTCCAATCGGGATTTTTGATTCGGGAATTGGAGGTATTACCGTACTCCAAGAACTCCAAAAAGAACTTCCTTTTGAACAATTTATCTACCTATCTGATGATAAGTTTCATCCCTATGGAGAGAAACAACCACTCTTCTTGCAACAAATTGTGAAAAACAATCTCCTTTTTCTAAAAGATAAAGGAGTAAAGTTGATTGTGATTGCCTGTCACACAGCCTCTCTTTTAGCCAGAGGTACATTTGAATCTTCACTAGAAATCCCTATTATAGATATGATATCTCCTACCCTCTCCTCAGTACTTCCCCTGCAACCTGAAAATCTTTCGATTATAGGGACTCAATTTACCACTGCATCTCATATATATCCTGATCTCATCCACGAAACACTTCCCTCTTGCCAAATTCAATCTATCGCAACACCGAAACTAGTGGAACAGATAGAAAAAAAAGCCGGTCTAAAGCAGTTGATGGTAACTATAGCAGCGTCTCTTTCGGATCTTCCTAATAGAAAAGGGCAGTACCTACTTCTTGCCTGCACACATTTTCCCTTGATCAAAGAAAAAATCAGAGAAATTTTCGATAAGGTAGATATTATTGATCCTTCAATGGAGGTGGCAAAACTAGTGAGAAAGAGTTTGCCTTGGCGCCATCCCATCCAAACAAAAAAAAAGCCTATTTATTATTCTACGAAAAATCCTTCCTATCCTCTTTCTTCGGTAACCACTCTTTCTCTTTCTTAGAGGAATTTAATACACTTAAAATTTCAAATGAAGCTATCCTTGATCACCATTTTTTTATTACACACAAGGAGACAACAAAATGAGCAACCCATCAAGCCTAGATAGCAGTTGGAGAAATTCATCCCCGTATGCTTCATTCCCCACCACAAACCAGGACTCTTACACTCTTGCACCTCATTTCCAACTCCAGCCTTTTACTTCTCCTCCACAAGAGGTGAGAACTATTCAACCAAATTTCAGATCAGGGCCTAGCAGTAATAAAACTACTCCAAGTAGTGATAACCTTCTTGCTAGAATACAAAAATTAGAAAGCAAGTTTGAAAAAACTATCCAAGCTCAAAATCAGGAAATCCATCTATTACGTACGATAGTAGCCTCTCAAGCGAAGGAGATTCAAAAACTACAACAAATAGTCTTTTCACAAATGGCTGCAAAAGAAAAAACCCCTGAAAAACCTCCTATTACTCAATCTACAATCATTACAAGACCAACAGACTTGCTACCATTTAAG
>CAYPKB010000147.1:0-4377 GCA_964411185.1 uncultured bacterium | reverse complement strand
CTATCCACTTTGAAAAATTGAAAATCTCGCAACTGCTCTGTGAACTGCTCTTCCTCTTCTACCAAAAGGCCGGAGGAAAGAAGAAAAGAAGCGTGATTGGCAATAGAGGGTAGTACCTCTTTTTGCTCGGAGCTAATCATATTCATCAAAACTAAGGATTGATCAGGTAATAGACTCTGACCGGGAAGAGAAAATGAGATGTCCATATGGTTAAGCTGAGCATTTTTTTTAGCGTGGACTATAGCTGTAGGATCGATTTCTATTCCTATTACCTTTTCAGCTCCCATCTGTTTTGCTGCCAGAGAGAGAATACCACTTCCAGATCCCACGTCGATAACATTAGGATAGGGTAAAAACTTATGCATGAGATCCAAGATAAGTAAAGTAGAAGGATGTGATCCATCCCCAAAACCAGGTCCCGGAGCGAGTATCACTTCACCTCTAGGAGTAGGAATATGAGCACGACCCCTTTTATATCCCATGGCAAAGCTTTGCCACTGTTTTTGCCAAATATTTTTTTTCACAATTTCTTATCTTCCTCTCCAGAAAGAGGGAAAAAATAAAAGAATCACCGAAAAAAACTCAAGCCTTCCGAATATCATCCAGAGAGTTGATAAAAATTTTGATAAGGGAGGAAGAAAATTGAGAGGATCTGCAGGTCCTGCAAAGCGAAAAGCTATGCCAATATTATTTACCATGCATGCCGTAAGACCTATGGCAGTCTCAGGATCAATGCCATCTAAGACATACCCCACAGTACTAAGAATGGATATAAAGGCAACGATACAAAAAAAAGCTAACACAGAAGAATAGGTCTTGGCATCTACCTCTGTATTGGCGATAGTCACCTTCCGTACCGAATCAGGACGGAATAAAGACTCTACTTTGTTACAGATGATTTTATAGAGGATATAAAATCTGGGTGTTTTGATTCCGCCTGAAGTGGATCCTGCCATCCCTCCCACAAACATAAGTAAAAGCATAAACATCTGAGATGGGAAGGGCCACAGATCATAGTTTTTTGTAAAAAAGCCTGTTGTAGTTTGCACGGAAATCGCCTGAAAAAAGCCATCTCGGATCGATTCCCAAAATCCAAGTTTTTGCCCGGCATAGATGGGATCGGTAACACCATAAAGAAAAATCGACACCAAAAGAGAGCCTATAAAAAGAAAAGAGAAAAATACCGCTACATCCACTTTTGAGATTTTCTTCCATCTCCTTTGGATAAGAAAAAAATAGAGAACAAAGTTGATGCTGCCCAAAATCATAAAGAGTGTGACTATTGCTTCCGTCCAGCCATTATTATAATAACCTACACTTCCCTCATGGATGGAATAACCTCCTGTCGAGATGGTAGAAAGAGAAAGACATAATGCATCAAAGATAGGCATCTTCTCATTGGTCCAGATAAATAAAAGAAAGGGAATGATAGTCAAGGCTAAATAGAGCTTCCACAAAAGAGAGGCTGTCTGTTTGATTCTGGGAGCTACCGCCTCTTTCATAGGACCTGTCACTTCCATCTGGAAAAGATATTTTCCTCCTACACCCAAAGCGGGAAGAATGCTTAGAAAAATGACAATGATCCCAAGACCTCCTGCCCATTGAAGGAATGAACGCCAAAAGAGAATACCCCTGCTTACAGCTTCTAACCCCTCCAAAATCTCTCCATTCGGAGTGATAATTCTGGGAACCGTTCCGTAGGCTGTATAGACTTTTTGCGGAAGATAGGGGTTAGTTATTTTAATAGGTATCTCTTCTCCTTCTGCATCATACTCCTTGGCGCAGAGCATGGTAGATCCGGTTGTAGTAAGCCCTGAGACCCCCTCAAAATAGGCATCTAAAGGGTGAGTCAATGTCCTTGAGAAGTAAAAAGGGGTGGAGGCAATGATAGAGGAGACCAACCAGATGGAGATGACCAAAACTATACTCTCTCTTCTATAAAAGACGCCTTGTGCCTTTCTTCCTAATAAAGAAAAAATGCCAGCAAGAATCAGACAAAAAAGCCCCGTCAAAAGAAAAGCTACTGTAGAACGTGGATGAGGATAGCTACCGGCAAAATAATCATAATAGACTGAAATGAGGGTAGGTGGAATCAATACAATGGGAAGATAGAGAAGATATCTTCCTAATACTCTGGCAATTTCAACGTACAACATCCTGAAATAATTCTTTCACCTCGTAAATCTTATCAGGACTGGTAATGATCACAGCCGTATCATTTGGTGAGAGGACACTGCTTCCTTTACCAATGGATACATCTCCTTTGCTTTCAATCATAGCAATTAACATATCTTTTGGTAATTTGGGCCCAATCTCCGATATCGGCATCCCTACCACTTTGCTTTTTTCTCCTACTTTGATCTCTACCACCTTGGCTCTATCATCAGCAAGCGAACATATAGATAGAATATTATCGGCATGCAAAATAGAAAGGATCCTATCCGTAGTAAATACCTTCTCTGAAAAAGAATGCTCAATTCCCACCTTCTTCAAAATAGGAGTAAGGTCAGTGTCGGTAATAAGAGAGATCACTTTTTGACATCCCGCCTCTTTACCCATAGCAGCAACTGTTAAATTTTCTTCATCATGATGCATACAGGTGATAAAAGCATCTGCCTGCGGGATATTTTCCGAACGCAGAAATTCTATATCCCTTCCATCATGATGAAGCACTAACTGCTTGGGAAATAGATGGGCCAGACTTTCACATCTCTTTTCATCTTTTTCGATAAATATGACATGGACTCCATACTTGCGAAGGATGTAAGCAAGTTGCACCCCTACATAGGTGCCACCTACTATGACAACAGAGGTAATCTTTTTTTCCTGGCAGGAAAAAATCTCTTCAATTTTTTGCATCTCATCGGTATTTCCTATAATTGTTGCTTGATCTCCTTCCTGTAGATAATCATCACCATGAGGAAAAATAACCCTCTCTTCCTCACCCTCTTTTCTTACAATCAAGCCTACTACCATTTCAGGTGGTAGTTTCAACTCTTTCAAAGGAATTTTTTCCTTTTTCCAACCGGCTGGGATGGTACAAGATTTGAGTAAAATGGAACCATGCGCAAACTCTTCGATCCGTAAATGAGAGGGAGAAAGAAGGGATTTGAATATTTGATAGGCCGCTAAAATCTCCGTTCCAATAAAATGGTCCACACAAAAGATCGATTTATAATCCAAAATCTTACTGGAGAGATATCCACCATGCATCACCTTGCAGATCGTATTGGGAAATCCAACATGTTTTGCCATGGCGCAGGCGGCTAAATTCACCTCATCTTGTTCAGAAAGAGCTAAAAAATATTCCGGATTCGATTGCATCATCTCCTGCAACAGTTCCCAATGGGATAGATCCAGGGGAGCTACGGCAAAATCGGCATCTTTTCCAATTCTTGTGAGCTTAGCGATATCCTCTCCAATCAGTGTGACATTGTGCTCTTCTTTAGATAAGAGAGAGGCCACATGGATAGATAGATGATCTGTTCCCAAAATGACAATGTTCATGTAGAAGCATGCTCTTTCGTATATTGCTCCATCCACTCTTTGCTGGTCATAATCTGGCCAAAAGCTCCTAGATTCGTCAAAGAGGCAAGATGCAAAGATTCACTATAACTTGCTACACAATCTGTGAGAGTAACCACTTGCAATGATCTTCCTATAGCTTCTCTGGCACAACTCTCTACAACCCCGTTAGTAGTAAAACCAGACAGAAGAAGGCTTTTAGCCCCTAATGCAAAGAGAAAGCGGTCCAACTCAGTCTGATAAAAAGGAGATAGGGACCATTGCCTAATGGCATAATCTGCTTTTGGAATCTCTTCCAGAAGATCATAACCCCAACTTTTTTCCCGAAAACCTTCTGCCTCCAAAAAGGGTCGTAACTTCACAGTGGGCCCAAGTCCTTGTGCTTTTCCTTTGAGATCGGGTATGACTGTCAAATAAGCAGCTATGGTCGGTATAGAATGGTCCTTGCAAAATCTGGCCATATCCACCACATTGGGAATAATCTCTTCCACGTGAGAGGGTACCAACCCATTTTTCGCATATACACCTTCAGGATGACATAAATCATTTTGAAGGTTCAAAATAAGAAATACTTGCGGATAGGACATACTCTCCTTTTATATAAAAAAACTAATTTTGTCGATGACCATGGAAAATCTGCCCAAAATCACAACCGTTATCTCTTTCTCTTCTATTGAAGAATTCTTTTTACCGCAATGCGCGTATGAGTGTTCTCTTTTTTCTGACCATCTACTAATTATTCTTTGTGACCACCTCTTCGATGGAAATAGAGAAGATTTGTCCAAAATAGAATCTATCTTACAACAATGCCCTCCTGCAAAGGTAATTGTCTATCCCTACTTAGAAGATCGG
>CAYPKB010000146.1:0-4394 GCA_964411185.1 uncultured bacterium | reverse complement strand
GTACAGGAGATAGGGAAAATATCTTGGATGCCCAACGCAGAAAAACAAGCTTCCTTTGTACCTGTCTCGTCTGCTCTGTCCATCTTATTAACAGCTACTATCACCTTCTTCTTGGCTCGTAAAATTTTTTTTGCAATGGCTATATCGGAAAGTTGGACTCCTACTTGGCCATCGACCATAAGTATCACCAAATCGGCAAGATCGATGACATGATGGGCTTTTTCTTCGATATCTTTATCAAAATCAATCCCTCTTCCTCCTATACCTCCAGTATCTACTAAGTAGAAAGAGGTATCAAAAAAAGAGATCTCTTCAATCAAAAAATCTCTTGTAACTCCCTCTTCTTCTGCTACAATAGATACTCTTTTTTTACAGATCCTATTGAAAAGAGAGGACTTACCGACGTTAGGTCGTCCGCAAATAGCAAATTTGGGTAGTTCTTTTTGTTCCATATTGGGAAGAGAGTATACCGCAATAGGATTTAAGAAGCAGTCAGAAAGAAATGGTTGCTAGTAACAAATAATAAATTTACTATGCTTATAAAAGCTTAATATTTTCTTTACAATATGCCCTTTTCATCTGTTTTCCCAGCACAGAAGAACTCTCCCCAGACAACAGAGATGAGTTTTGCAACAGCTCCCCTTTCCTATGCTTACCAAAAAAGCTCAGAATTTGTTGCCACCCTTGTCAAAGCGTCTCTGCTATTTTACAAAACCGTACTCTTCCATGTGGTATATACTGTCTCTTCCAGATTTATAAAATATGAGCACTGGATTCACTTTTCCCTCAGCTGTAATCTGCATGAGGAGCTGCGTACACTAATGCTTCAATATTTTGCGATGGAATTTCCTGAAAGAGAGGTCAAAGTAACGAAGAAAAAGCGTTTCAATCCTACTCTTTTCTCTTGTGATTTTTCTGATCAATTGACATCCAAAATAGGTAGAATCAATCAGAAAATTAAGCAGTATAATCGGACCAATCAAGAGATGCGAAGGTTGTTCGATCAGCTGAAAAAAGCTATTGAATCTCACAATGAATCTCATAACTCCCAGATCCCAACTATAAAAATCTTGATAGCGAACATTAAACGCCTACTTACAACAAGAACTCATACCATGGAAAAACTCAGTTTCGAGTTTTCATCTGAGTGGATTGATGATTTAGAGCGCAATCTAGATACATTGAGCACAGGGAAAGTCTGTTTAACCAAAAAAATTGGAGCATCTTTTACTCCGATAGAGGAATTAGAGGCGGAGCTATCTTTTCCTACAGTTCTAGATACTTCTGTTTCTCTTTTTTCCATTTTTTCGTATACCCCATCTGAGGAAGTACAAAAGATTAACTCCGAGATCCAAACTCTCTCTTTTGAAAAGTTATTTCTGAAAGAAAAGCTCTATAATGAAACGATCAAAAGAAGAAGTTTGAAAGAAACATTTATTGCTTGGAATAGACTCATCGGAAAAGCCAACGAGAGAGATCTTCCCAAAGCCAATCTACTGGATTTATCAAAAGATCATCCCACTCTGTTAAAAAAACCAGAGGGTCTTGAGGATGGATTCATCGCTTTTCCTATGACTAAACATCCCAAATCTCTTCCTACAAAAGGAAGATGGATTCTAGTAGCTCCCTCGGTAGATGCGAAAAATGTAAGAGGGTCTTATTTATCTTTCCATGAAATGTTGGAAGAGACCTTGGAACATTTTGTCGAAGAAAAAGAGCAAAATGTTCTAGTAGTCAATACGGAGAAACTCTTCATGAAAAATATCTCCCTAGAAAAATATCTACGTTTTCTCGAGGAAGAAATAGATGCAGAAGAGATCATTCTTGTCGGAGATGAGTTGGGCGGACTTTTAGTGGCAGATGCTATCAAAGAGCATGCTGAAAAAAATGGGTTTGACAGAGGGAAAAAATACTTGGTCGCCCAAGCTAGAGTATGGAGTGAGAACTGCTCCTTTTTGCAAAAAAAATTCGCCCAAACAGTGGGAGCTCTACAGTGGAATGTACCAAAATGGATTTCCCATCTCTGTCATGAGTATATTGCTTTTGTGGTGAGATCTACAAATACCTCAATGGACTCTTATGAAGCTAGCATGCGATTGAAAGAGCTCCAAATCCATGAGTATATACTTGATAATGATACCTTCCGTGAAGAGGAAAAAACAGGTATTGAATATTCATTATTCAATAAAATTTTGAAAAGCCACCATAGATTTACCAACACCAAAACTCTGAAAACCATCTCCTCTACGAGTGCTCCCACTTTCTTACGCGCTATTTCTGATATGATACGCGAACAGGATATTAAGGCCCCCTCTCCTTGCCCTAAATCAACCGCACATCAACAAAAAGAAGATGGCGATCATTGACTCTCTTCGATGGTCGTTTTTTGAATGATTTCAATTAACTCTTCTCTAGAAAGTTTTTTGATCTGATCCATATCATCTCTTCCAATGGTCTCCTCGATCAATCGTTGTTTTTTGTTGATTATCGCATGGATCTCCTCTTCAATGGTATGCTTCGAAACCAACTTGAATACTTGAACCCCTTTGCTTTGACCTATCCTGTGGACTCTATCGGTCGCCTGATTTTCCTTAGCGGGATTCCACCATCTATCATAATGTATCACCACTGAAGCAACTGTCAGATCAATTCCTACTCCTGCAGCTAGTAGGGAGGCCAAAAAAACTTCACAAGCGGGATCTTTATGAAAAGTCTCTATTGCCTCCCTTCTTTTTTTTGTCTCTCCCGTTAGGATGGAATATCCAATCTTCTCTTTTCGCAAATAGTTTTCCAATATCTGTAACATACCCAAATATTGGGAGAAGACTACCACCTTCTGCTTAGAATCCCTTGCTTCAGATAAAAGCTGTTGGAAGAGTTGGAATTTCCCTGATTCATGTCTTTCATATTGGGATAGATTTTTATAGATAAGACTTGGATGATCGCATACTTGTTTTAATTTTCCCAGGAGGGTGAAGATATGGAGATAAGGTATCTCTTCTCTCTCTTGCCGTAAAGAAGAGAGTAACTGTTGTTGGTAAGAATAAGAGATCTCTTTGTAAAGAGCTCTTTGCTCTTGGGAAAGATCACAATAAGATATCTCTTCAGTCTTTTCCGGAAGATCATCCAATACTTCCTGTTTTTTTCTTCTAAGAATGAAAGGTTTTACCAACCTTTGTAACAGCTCTTTCTTCTCTTTGTTATTTTCTTTTTCTATAGGATAAATAAAGAACTCCTTGAAGAGGGAGAGAGAGGGAAAATAATTGGGTAAAATCACATCGAAAATGGCTTTGAGCTCGATCAGATGATTTTCGATGGGGGTTCCTGTAAGGCCTAGCCTCATAGTGGAGCGAATCTCTCTGAGATATTTATTGGTCTGGGATTTAGGATTTTTTGCGATTTGTATCTCATCGAATATAGTCACCTGAAAGGGAATTTCATTAATTTTTTCTTTCCCGGTTCGCAAGATTCCATACGAAGTTAACAGAAGGTCATATTCTCTTTCGAAATGAGCTATTTTTCTCTCTGTACCATGGTAGACTAATACCCGCAGAGAGGGAACGAAATGAGCCAGTAGATCCTGCCAGTGATAGATAACCGAAGTAGGGCATATCACTAGAAATTTATACTTCGGATCTTCTTTTTTAACTGCTGATAAAAGGGCCATCGCCTGATGAGTCTTCCCTAGCCCCATATCATCACATAACAGTCCGGATAGCCCATGGCAATAGAGATTCCACAACCACCCGAATCCTATCTCCTGATAAGGTCTCAATCGACTTTTTAAAAGAGATAAATCAAAGGGAGGAAGGTTCTCAGCAGAAAAAAATCGCTGCAAAATTTGAGCTATTTTCTTCCCCTTTTCACTATCTTCCGGGGGGTAAGAGATATTTTCCCAGATAGAGAGTCTAAGCCACTCCGAGAGTGTCATTCGAAGGACTCTTTTGGTCCTGTGGAATTTTCTTTTTTGTAACTGTTTTATCCAATGAAACCTTCCCTCTTTCAAAATGAGAAGACCTGCATCTGAAAAGAATACCTTCTTCTTTTCTGCTATTTTCTGCCAGAGAGGAAAAAGCTCTACTTCCCCTACATCGGAACGATAAAGAAGATCAGCCAAAAGTGTGATTCTTTTTTGTTTTTTCTCCAAATCGAGATCACGTAGGTATAACTGTAAATAAGAGGGTTTGACAGCTTTGGGATCAGCTTGCAAAAGAAATGGTTGGAGTTTTTCTATCTCATATTGCAAAAAGAAAAGCTCTTTGGAAGAGGGTATAATACTCTTTTCCTGATATCCTTCAGGAAGCCTTTGATCTCCCGGAAGAAGATAAAATCCTTTTCCTTTGGTGTAGACATACTCGCCATATAAAACTATATCTTCCTTACTATACCCCTCT